>CAZAJH010000153.1:0-5035 GCA_964485385.1 uncultured Flavobacterium sp. | reverse complement strand
TTGCTGCATCAATAATCAAATTAAATTATGATGGTTCTTTAGATACTAGTTTTGGCTCCGAGGGTATTGCTACTCCACTTTTATCTTTAAACGGTTTAATTTATCGTAATCTGCTTATTATGGAAGATGGAAAAATAATGATTTCAGGAAGTTATAACACTTCCAGCACCTGCTTCCTATTACTTGCCCGATTAAATAATGATGGTACACTAGACACCTCTTTTGGAAATAATGGTTATGTGGGCGTTTTTGGTCAAAATAGGCTGGATGGATACCTCTATAACCCACAGTGTTTGGAAAAAACGAATGATGGAAAATTCATTATTGGCGGAAGCCTAGATAATGGTGGTGACTTTTACTTGTATAGAACTATTGTTTGCCAACTCAATGCAGACGGCACAACCGACAACTCATTTGATGGAGATGGGTTATTTACAATTGATTTTCCTACTAATGTAATTGATTATATGTACGATATGAAACTCCAAAACGATGGAAAAATTCTGGCTATTGTAAATAGTAATAATAGCTCAAATTTACGAAATTTTGGTTTATTTAGAATTACCCAAAATGGTGAACTAGACCCTACATTTGGAACCAACGGAATAGTCATGACTGACATTGGAAGTGATGAAAGTTTTGGATTATGTTTGAATATAAGTGCAACGAGTCAAGATATTTATGCTGCTGGTAGAAGCACAATCACTACTACTGATTTTACTCTATTAAAATACAATCTGAATGGTACATTAAATGCAAATTTTGGCACTAACGGAATTATCACTACTGATTTCTACAACACCAATGAAGGAATAGCCTCTATAGAAATCACTACAAATAGTTTATATGCCATTGGAAGCTCTTCATCCCTATCATTCAATATCGCTAGTGATTTTGCTGTTGCTAAATACCATAGCGCTACGCTATCAAGTGCTGATTTTAGTACTGAAAGTACCATTGAGGTTTATCCCAATCCTACAACGGGAATGGTATATTTTAATAAATCATACTCAAAATGCCAGGTATTTTCTATTGAAGGAAGGCTCATAACATCCGAGTTTTCAACTAATCAATTGAACCTAGTGAATGCGGCTAATGGAATTTATCTTTTCCACCTTTATGATTTAGATGGAAACCTTAACATTCAAAAAGTAATAAAAAAATAGTATTGAAAAAAGTCTTTTGAAAAACAATATTTCTTGTTTAGCCCTGATGGGAGCGGCATCCTCCGATGGACAAAAACAAAGGCTTGGCCTGTAGCTTTTTGCCTATCGGAGATACAGCGGACAGCAGGACAAGTCTTTTTTAGAAAGATAGACGTTTGCTTCAAATAAACTTCGCAATACAAAAACTTTTAAACTTTGCAACTCAACCACTTTGTTACTCTGTAACTTCAAAAAGCAACTTTATATTCTCATACGAATTTTTCAACGCTTCTTTCACTTGCTCTGGGTTGAGCCACGCCACTTTTTCGATGCCTTCATTGGCTTGTGGGATGAGTTCGCCACTGAAATTAGAGGTCATTTCAAACCAATGCGTTACTTTTAACTTATAGCGCCCGTTGCGTTTGAAAACATGGTAGGTTTTTTGAAGTTTCTTTCTGATTTTTAGTTTATCAACACCTGTTTCTTCGGCAACCTCACGAACGGCGGTCCATTCGATATCTTCTCCTTTTTCTTTACCTCCTTTGGGTAAGTCCCATTTTCCGTTTCTGTAAATAAATAAAACCTCTCCTTTTTTGTTGTACACCAATCCACCACCCGCTTTTACAACAGGAATCTTTTCTTTTACCTTTTTTAGAATCTCTTTTTCGTCGGGATAGTACAAATAAGCCTTCTTAATCTTATTGTTAAACATTTTTACAATAAGCTGCTCAATATCAATACTTTCAAGCAAAAACAACTGAAAATCGGTTTCTTTAGCGACTTCATTTGTTAAAAAAAGAGGTTTATCGTTCACAAAAACTTTATACATTTGCAGTATGATTTTTAATAAAGATACAGCCGAAAAAACAGCCGAATTGCTTTTACAAATAAATGCAATTAAATTGAATCCATCAAATCCTTTTAAATGGGCTTCAGGATGGAATTCACCCATTTATTGTGACAATCGATTAACCCTGTCTTTTCCAGCCATTCGGAATTATATTCGCGATGAATTTTCGAAACAAATTGAAGCCAAATATGGCAAACCTGATGTAATTGCCGGAGTGGCAACAGGAGCCATTGGTATTGGCATACTTGTTGCTGAAGAGTTGGGACTTCCTTTTGTTTATGTTCGTCCGGAGCCCAAAAAACACGGTAGACAGAATCAGGTGGAAGGCTTTTTGCAAAAAGGACAAAATGTGGTAGTGGTTGAAGATTTGATTAGTACTGGCAGCAGTAGTTTGTTGGCTGTAGAAGCGTTGAAAGAAGCGGGTGCCAATGTGAAAGGCATGGTAGCAATTTTCTCGTACGGATTTGATGTAGCGACAGACAATTTCAAAAAAGCGAATGTCGAATTGAATACGTTGAGCAATTATGAAAACTTATTGAATTTAGCGGTAGCCAAACAATACATTACTGAGGCAGAACAAGAAACACTCAAAGAATGGAGAAAAAACCCATCGGAGTGGATGGTTAACATATAAACATAGAGGAAAGACAAGATGATCTCGTTCCTCGCAATGCCATAAAAAATGAATTTAGAAAGTCCAAAAGTAACCGTAGAACAATCGGCTGCCTATATTTTTAACGCGTTATCCGACGTAAAGAATTTTGAGAAATTAATGCCCGATAACATTGCCAAATTTGAAGTATTGGGCGATGATATTTTTAATTTTGGTTTGAAAGGTATGCCTGAAATCAAATTGAGAATGAAAGACAAAACACCGCATTCAAAAGTAGTGCTGACTGCTGCTAGCGATAAACTGCCGTTTTCGTTGATTGCCAACATCGATGTGGTTTCGGAGGCGAGTTGTGCCGTTAAATTAGACTTTGAGGGCGAGTTTAACCCTATGATGGCCATGATGATCAAAGGTCCGATTAGCAAGTTTTTGGAAACCTTGGCCGCCAATATGGGCAAATTATAATCCATTTTAACAAAAAAAGAATAGCCCTGCATTCGTACTGATTGCAGGGCTTTTCTATTCTATTGGAAACCGAGATACCTGACTGATTTTGGAAACCAGTCAGGTATGAAACAAATACTTGAAAGTAAAACCTCATCTGTTTTAGAAACCTGTTAGGAATGAAATGCGTACCTTTGCGGCAAATTAACACTACCATGAGTACTTTCGAACAGTTCAATTTACCCAAGTCGTTGCAAAAGGCGATTGATGAATTGGGATTGACTACCCCTACTCCGATTCAGGAAAAATCATTCTCGCCCATTATGTCGGGTCGCGATGTGATGGGAATTGCCCAAACGGGTACAGGGAAAACTTTGGCCTATTTGTTACCCTTATTGAAGCAATGGAAGTTTATTGCTACTGATTCGCCACGCATAGTGATTTTAGTTCCAACACGCGAATTGGTCGTACAAACGGTAGAAGTAGTGGAAAGCGTAACACGCTATATGTCGGTTCGTACTTTGGGTGTGTATGGAGGTGTAAATATCAATACCCAAAAAAAAGCTGTTTTGGAAGGTGTTGATATTTTGGTAGGCACACCAGGACGAACGATGGATTTGGCTTTGGATAATGTGGTTCGTTTTGATTCATTGCAAAAATTAGTGATTGACGAATTTGACGAAATACTGAATTTGGGCTTCCGTTTTCAGGTGACTTCGATTTTGGCGATGTTGAAAAACAAACGCCAGAACATCTTGTTTTCGGCTACGATGACGGATGATGTAGATGAAATGTTGGATGATTATTTTGAATTGCCAGAAGAAATCACGCTAGCGCCATCGGGAACACCATTAGAAAAAATTGAGCAATTAGCGTACCGTACACCAAACTTTCTGACTAAGATCAATTTATTAAAAGGATTGCTTCAGCATGATGAAAGTATGAGTCGTGTCTTGGTATTTGTAAACAATAAAAAAACAGCAGACTTAGTAGCCAATAGTATCGAAGAAGATTTTCCAGAGCAATTTGGTATCATTCACTCGAATAAATCACAGAATTACCGTTTGAATACGATGGCGTCATTTCAGCGGGGTGAACTTAAAGGCATTATTACTACTGACGTCATGGCCCGTGGTTTGGATATTTCGGATGTAACGCATGTGATTAATGTGGAGTTTCCTGAAATAGAGGAACAATACATCCACCGCATTGGGCGAACGGGACGTGCTGACAAATCGGGTATTGCGATTAGTTTGATCAGTCCGAGTGAGGAGGAAATGCTGATTCAGGCCGAAATTTTAATGGAGAAAGAAGTTAAAATGGTAGACTTACCTGAGGGAATTGAAATAGCTACTCGCCTATTGGAATTTGAAAAAGACAAGAAGAAGTTTAAGTTTTTACTCAAGAAGCCCAAATTGGATGGTGGATCGGCCTTTCACGAAAAATCAGACAAAAACAAGAAAGTGAATTTGGGTGGACCAGGTAAGCGCAATCCGAGAAAAACGAAACCCACGAATCGCGGTGTGGAGAAGAAACGAGCGGCGAAGCGGAAGGGGAAGTGATCAGTGGTCAGTGATCAGTGGTCAGATTACTGTAGGCAGTGGCAATCAGTAAACAGCAGAATTAAGAGTAGAAAAAATAGAGAATAGAATAAAGACTACTACATAATTTGAGATTGACCTTTAGGTTTATTAACTAGATTAAAGGCTTAGAATTTCTTAATTGAATTTTTGGTTTTATTTGGGATTTGGTTTTTGAACCATATAAGGCATATAAGGTCATTTAAGGTTTAGAGTTTCAATATTGAATTTTTGATTTTATTTGGGATTTGGGATTTGGTTTTTGGAATTTCCAAATGTATCTTTGTGGCTTAGTTTTTGTGAACACTGAACACTGAACACTGAAAAAGGGGTCGACTGGTTTTGACAGCAAGTGGAATTGATTAGTAAGCACGTCGAGCATTGTACTTTTTGCTCGTAAATCCAA
>CAZAJH010000152.1:0-5060 GCA_964485385.1 uncultured Flavobacterium sp. | reverse complement strand
TTTATCAATCGATAGGTTCTTGATTAAAATAGTATACAGATGAGTATAAAAATTGGAATTATTGGATTAGGTTACGTAGGATTGCCTCTTGCTCGATTATTTGCAACAAAATATCCTGTTGTGGGTTTTGATATCAATCAAAACAGAGTTGATGAACTCAATTCGGGTAACGATTTTACTCTCGAGGTAAGTAAAGAGCTGTTGCAAAGTGTAATTGTTGCTGCGCCTTCTGATGACATCGGGCTGTTCTGTACAACCAATATTGATGATTTAAGAAATTGTAACTACTACATTGTTACAGTTCCAACTCCAGTTGATAAAAACAACCGTCCTGATTTAACACCTCTTTACAAATCTAGTGAGACTGTAGGAAAAGTATTGAAAAAAGGCGATATTGTAGTCTATGAATCAACGGTTTATCCGGGTCTTACAGAAGAAGAGTGTATACCAGTACTAGAAAAAGTGAGTGGACTCAAATTCAACGTCGACTTTTTTGCCGGTTACTCTCCCGAACGTATTAACCCAGGCGACAAAGAACATACCGTTGAGAAAATACTCAAAATTACCGCTGGTTCAACTCCAGAAATTGGCAATAAGGTCAACGATTTATACAAATCGGTCATCACGGCTGGTACGCACTTAGCACCTTCAATTAAAGTAGCTGAAGCAGCCAAAGTAATCGAAAATTCACAGCGCGACATCAACATTGCTTTTGTCAACGAATTGGCCAAAATTTTCAATATACTCGATATCGATACACACGCCGTTTTAGAAGCTGCTGGAACCAAATGGAATTTCCTCAACTTTAAACCCGGATTGGTTGGTGGTCACTGTATCGGTGTTGATCCCTACTATTTGGCACAAAAAGCGCAAGAAGCGGGCTATCATCCCGAAATCATTTTGGCAGGAAGAAGACTCAACGATAGCATGGGTGAATACGTAGCCTCTCGCGTGGTCAAATTAATGATCAAAAACGAAATTCCTGTCAATAACTCAAAATTATTGATGCTCGGAATCACATTCAAAGAGAATTGTCCCGATGTTCGAAATACCAAAATTGTTGATGTGATAGCGGCATTAAAGGATTATGGAATTCAGGTTGAAATTTACGATCCATGGGCAAATCCTGAAGAGGTTAAACATGAGTACAAACTCGCAACCACTAATATTACACCAGAAGCAAAATACGATGCTATTGTTTTAGGGGTTTCTCACCAAGAATTTTTAAATTTAGATTTGACTCCATTAAGAAAATCAAAATCAATTGTTTACGATGTAAAAGGTGTTTTGCAAAGTAATCTAGTTGATGGAAAATTGTAATACGATGAAAAAAATACTTATCACAGGAGGCGCAGGCTTTATTGGCTCACACGTAGTCCGTTTGTTTGTCAACAAATACCCAGATTACCAAATTTATAATTTAGATGCTCTTACTTATGCGGGTAATCTTGAGAATATTGCCGATATACAACAAGCACACAATTATACTTTTGTAAAAGGAGATATTGTAGAGGCTGATTTTATCAATACTTTATTTCAAACACACCAGTTTGATGGGGTATTGCATTTGGCTGCCGAATCGCATGTCGACCGTTCAATTACAGACCCTTTGGCGTTTGTAAAAACCAATGTAATGGGTACCATGAACTTACTCAATGCAGCCAAAACCATTTGGAAAGACAACTACGAAGGCAAGCGATTTTATCATATTTCAACAGATGAAGTATACGGAACTCTAGGCGAAACGGGTTTGTTTACCGAGACTACAGCCTACGATCCCAATTCTCCGTACTCGGCTTCCAAAGCGAGCTCAGATCATTTTGTGCGGGCTTACGGCGAAACGTACGGTTTGCCCTATGTTATTACCAACTGTTCAAACAATTATGGTCCGAATCACTTTCCCGAAAAGTTAATTCCGCTTTTTATCAATAACATCATTCAGAAAAAACCTTTGCCAGTGTATGGTGACGGAAAGTACACACGCGATTGGCTTTTTGTATTGGATCACGCGATTGCCATTGATTTGGTATTCCACAAAGGTAAAAACCACGAAACCTACAATATTGGTGGTTTCAATGAATGGCAAAATATCGATTTGGTTCGCTTGCTTTGCCGTCAAATGGATAAAAAATTAGGCCGTACCGAAGGCGAATCCGAACAATTAATTACCTATGTAAAAGACCGTCCGGGTCACGATTTACGTTATGCTATTGATGCTACAAAAATCAATCAAGAATTAGGTTGGAAGCCCTCTGTGACTTTTGAACAAGGTTTAGAAAAAACCATCGATTGGTATCTGGCTAACGAAGAATGGCTCAAAAATGTCACTTCGGGCGAATACCAAAATTACTATCAAAAACAGTACAATTAAATCCAAATGAATCCGTATCTGTACATATTTGGCACCTTATTTTTTACGGTTTATGGCCAAATAATACTCAAATGGCGGCTTTCGCAACTCAAGGTGGTGCTTCCAGAGCGTATGACAGATAAAGTGGTTTATTTAATTAAATTGGTTTTTGATCCTTTTGTGTTATCCGGATTTGCTGCGGCTTTTATCGCATCTTTATTTTGGATGGCAGCCATGACCAAATTCGAAATTACCAAAGCTTATCCGTTTATGAGTTTGGCTCCAGCTCTGGTTTTTGTAATCGGAATGGTTTTCTTAGGTGAACAATTCACCATTGGAAAATTGGTAGGACTCATACTGATCATTGTAGGAACCATCGTTACAGTCAAATTCTAAAATATCTTCTATGAAGAAGTTAGCTATTTTAGGCGCCAGTTATTTGCAAAAACCTTTGGTTGAAAAGGCCATTTCGATGGGTTTGGAAACACATTGTTTTGCTTGGGATAATGATGAGGCTGTTTGCAAAGAATGGGCTCATTTTTTTTATCCCATATCAGTTTTAGAAAAAGAGTTAATTCTCCAAAAATGCCAAGAAATTCAAGTTGACGGAATCACAACCATTGCCACAGATATTTGCGTTCCGACCATTTCTTACGTTGCCGAAAGAATGAATTTAACCGCTAATTCATTTCATTCTAGTCTTTTGTCAACCAACAAAGGATTGATGCGTAACGCATTTGTTCAGCATCACGTCAATTCTCCTCAGTCTGTTGTTGTTGGTAGTTTTGAAGAATGTAGTGCGTTTAATTTTAATTTTCCTCTCATCATTAAACCAACCGATCGTTCGGGCAGTAGAGGAGTAACTCAATTAGAGAATAGTTCTGATCTCAAAAACGCTTTGGAACGCGGCCTCGAAGAATCATTAGAAAAAAAGGTAGTGGTTGAAGAGTTTGTAGAAGGCGATGAAGTCAGTGTGGAAAGCATCTCTTGGAATGGACAACATTATATTTTGGCCATAACCGATAAGGTGACCACCCAAGCTCCTTATTTTGTCGAATTGCAACACCATCAGCCCAGTTCTTTACCTCATTCGATTCAAGAAAAGATTAAAAGCGAAACCCTTAAAGCACTCGATTCACTCGAAATCAAGTATGGAGCCAGTCATTCCGAATTCAAAATCACGCCCAAAGGTGAGGTTTTTGCCATTGAAGTGGGCGCGCGTATGGGAGGCGATTTTATTGGTTCGCATTTAGTTCCCTTATCTACCAGTTATGATTTTTTGAAAGGTGTTATTGAAGTCGCTCTGGGTAGTTTTACTGTTCCTGTTTTCGGGCAACAAAACTATTCTGGAGTGTATTATTTATGTAAAGAGACCGAGTCGCTTTTGCCTTATTTTAATTTTGACAATCCATTTGATAGTGAAAAAAAGATTTTAAACAATAACTTAAAGAACATCACGAATAGCAATGATCGATCGGGATTTTTGATTTATCAATCCAACCAAAAAATAGAATTAATTTAAAATCGTTACTTTTGTTTTTGAAGAGTGCTTTTGAACTCTATTTTAAGTTGATAATTCGCTATAGAACAAAACCAAAAAATGAAAATATCCATCATTTCTACGCTCTATAAATCGCAGAACTATTTAGCTCCCTTTTTGGATGAATGTTTGGCTGCACTTAAGCTTATCGACTGTGATGATTATGAGTTTGTTTTTGTAAACGATGGTTCTCCCGATGACTCTGTAAATTATCTTCTAGAAAAAAAGAAAACGATTCCTCCCATTAAAATTATCGATCTTTCACGCAATTTTGGGCATCATTATGCCATTCAAGCGGGGCTCCAACATGTAAAAGGTGACTATGTTTTGCTTATCGATAATGATCTAGAAACCAGTCCCAAAGTGCTTGTTGAGTTTTATAAAGAAATCCAAAATAACCCCAATTTAGATATGGTTTTTGGCTATCAAGAATCAAGAAAAGGGGGATTTATTGAAAAACATTTCGGAAATATTTTTTACAAAGTATTCAATTGGTTTAGCGAAATTAAAATACCCGAAAACATACTAACCGAGCGGTTGATGTCTAAAAAATATGTAGAGGAATTGGCTGCTTTACCCGATAAAAATATCTTTTTTGCTGGATTGATGCAATGGGTTGGATTTCAGCAATTGGGGATTCCCGTAAAAAAAGAAAACCGAAAAGGCGCTTCTACCTATACGTTCCGAAAAAGAATCAATTTAATGATTAATGCGATAACTTCTTTTACCGCTTATCCATTGAAGATTTTATTTAATTTGGGAATTCTAATTTCTATGGGGTCGGTAATTGCTTCCATTTACTTAATTGTTCGGAAAATTGTTTTTCCAGAGCAAATTTTGAGTGGCTACACCTCACTAACAGTAGTGATTTTATTATCCACAGGATTAATTTTAACAGCGATTGGCGTGTTGGGAATATACCTTGAAAAAATATTTAACCAAGTCAAAAACAGACCCACATTTATTATTAAAAAAATATATGATTATGAGTAATACCGAAAATTTAGATAACTACAACGAATCGTATAATGCTGAATTTAAGCATAATGATGAAAATATGTGGGGTTTAGAACGCTATGCCAACATCATCAAAAAAACCATTAGAGAACAACAATCAAAAAGCGTGGTAAGTCTCGGAATTGGTCATCATGTAGTAAGTGATATTCTAAG
>CAZAJH010000151.1:0-5134 GCA_964485385.1 uncultured Flavobacterium sp. | reverse complement strand
TATTTTTTTGATGGCAAATCAATTTTGAATAGTAGCGTGTCTGCATAAACACCTTTATCGCTTACATAATAACTTGAAACAGTTTGATAAGAATACTTAATTCTCTTGTACTTTTCAGGAGGTTCTTGTATTTGTCCAGTCGTTACACAAATATTGAAAATAAGAAGCACTATAGTCACTATTTGATTTTTCATAGCAGTCAGATTTGCTCAAATGTAATAAAAAAAATCCGCTACTCTGCTGAGCAACGGATTCATGTAATTAATAATTGGGTTTTATATTCTATTAATAATAAGTATAGCGTCTTACCTTAGCTATGTATTTGGCCAAACGGATTACTTGATGACTATATCCGTATTCGTTATCGTACCACACATACAAAACAATATTTTTGCCATCACCAGAAACAATAGTTGCATTGCTATCATAAATGGCTGGAGCAGACGTTCCAACGATATCCGAAGAGACCAATTCATTGTTCAACGAATACTTGATTTGTTCTACTAGTTCGCCCTCAAGAGCATATTTTTTCATAATTCCATTTACTTCTTCAACGGTTGTGGTTTTACCAACTTCTAAATTCAAAACCACAAGTGAACCGTTGGGAACAGGAACGCGAATCGCATTAGAAGTCAATTTTCCAGCTAAACTAGGCAATGCTTTCGCTACAGCACTTCCAGCCCCAGTTTCAGTAATAACCATATTCAAAGCAGCAGCTCTACCACGACGGTATTTTTTGTGCATGTTGTCTACCAGATTTTGGTCGTTGGTGTAGGCGTGAATGGTTTCCAAATGGCCTTTTACAACTCCTAGTGTGTCTTCAACAGCTTTTAAAATGGGCGTAATCGCATTCGTTGTACAAGAAGCAGCCGAATAAATTGTAACTTCATCCGGATTGTAATCTTCGTGATTAACACCATAAACAATATTCGGAACCCCTTTGCCTGGCGCGGTCAACAATACCTTGTCGACACCTTTTGAGGTCAAATGGCGTTTCAAAGCTTCTTCGGTTGTAAATGCTCCAGTATTGTCAATAACTAATGCATTCTCTATGCCAAATTGGGTATAGTCAATTTCTTCTGGACCAGCCGCGGTAATAATATGAACAGTAGTTCCGTTGATAATCAAAGCATTATTTTCTGTGTCTGCCGTAACTGAGCCTTCAAAATCACCATGAACCGAGTCGTAACGCAACAAAGAAGCTCTCTTTTCTAATGATTGTGCATCGTTTCGGTCACGTGTTACAATGGCTCTCAAACGCAATTGTTGACCTTTGCCAATTTTACTCATCATTTCGCGGGCCAACAAACGACCAATTCGACCAAATCCGTACAAAACAACATCTTTTGGTTTAATTTCTTGTGAGTGCTTTGCGTTGCGTAATTTGTCAATTACAAAAGCTTTGGCATCATTGTATTTGTTGTCTTCTAAATGGTATTCATACGTTAGTTTACCGATATCAATTCGTGAAGGTGGTAAATCTAAGCTCTCTATAGCTCGAGCAATTTCAACCGAATCAAAAATATTAATCGGTTTTTGAACAAATTCGCCTGCGTATTCATGCAAATTAATGATGTCACTTACGTTACGGTCAATCAATTGGTTTCTGAAAAGAACCAACTCAATCGATTTGTCGTACCACAAATCACTGACAATTTTGATGAATTCTACGCCCGCTTTTCTTCTATCAGCTTGAAAAGAAAGCTCTTTTTCGTAAATGGTGTTGTTGTTCATAAAGAGAAAGTGTGTTGTTTAAATTGAATTTGTAATCCGTTTTCACCTTGTTTTTATCAAATGAAAATCTGCCGCAAAAATAGAATATAGAATTGTTTTACGAAAACGATTTCGTGATTTTTTACAAAAAAACCGTCAAAGCAATTGGCTCGACGGTTTTCACGTAATAATGGGAACAAGTATTAAATGATAATTCTCAATATTTGTCTGTTTTTAGTCATAATTTGAACGCTAGTTCCTTGATTTTCATCTTTGTTGCTCATCAAACGCGAAACGGTTTCCACATCAACGGCCTTCGATCCGTCAACATTCAAAATGATACTCCCAACCAATTCGTCTTCGTAGGGTTTTAATCGTTCGTTATTGACTTCCTTAATTTTGACACCATAATCTATTTTGAATGCTTTTTTGTCAGAGCTTGATAAGTTCTCCAATTCTAAGCCTTTCATTTCGGTAACTATGATATCATTCTTCACCAACGTTACAGGAATCGTTTTGGTTACTCCATCACGAACAAACGTTACTTGAACCTTATCGTTTGGTCTTTTTGTATTGATGTAACCCGATAACTCAGCAAAAGTGCTGATTTTTTGGTTGTCTAATTTTTTGATGACATCTCCTTTTTTGATTCCAGCTTTCTCAGCACCAGAATTTTTATTAACCCGACTAACATAAAATCCTTCGGTGTCTTTAATGTCGTAATCTTTAGAAATTTGGCTAGTCAGTTCGGCACCTTCAATACCCAAAATACCTCGCTGAACATTACCAAATTCCATTATATCTTCAATAATTTTGCGTGTAATGTTGGATGGAACGGCAAATGAGTAACCTGCATAACTTCCGGTAGGAGAGGAAATCATAGTGTTGATTCCGATTAACTCACCTCGGGTATTTACCAACGCGCCACCTGAATTACCAGGGTTTACAGCTGCGTCGGTCTGAATAAATGATTGGATGCCTTTGGTGTCTAAATTTCGGGCTTTTGCAGATACAATTCCCGCTGTTACTGTCGAATTTAAATTGTACGGATTACCAACGGCCAAAACCCATTCACCTACTTTTACATTATCAGAATCCGCAAAAGTAGAGTAAGGTAATTTCTCACCAGCATCGATCTTTAGTAGGGCAATATCCATTTTCGGATCAGTTCCAACTAGGGTTGCTTTGTACGATTTTTTGTTGTTGAGTGTGATTTCCAACTCAGTAGCATCTTGAATCACATGATTATTGGTTACAATATAACCGTCTTCTGAGATGATGACACCCGAACCCGTTCCGATTTGTTCTTGCTGTTGACCACCGCCACGAGAACCATAAAAGAATTCCATAATTGGATTGTACACCGTACGAACGGAAACATTTTTTACGTGAACTACACTGTGAACAGCTTTATCAGCGGCGGTAGTAAAATCAATATTTTCAGCACCTAAACCCACTGATTTTCCATAGTATTCGGGAGCCTGAGTAACGATTGATTTTTTCGAACTATCTTCAAAGAATAACTTGTAAGAACCCAATGTTACTACACCGCTCATCAATGATACTAAAAATAAACTAGATACTCTTTTCATAATTAAATGGTTTGATAATCTAACTTCAAAATTAGAATAAAATTGTTTTTAACTATTTGGTTTAACTAACGATTAACACTAATTAACTTCTCATTAATATTTGTAACTTTGTACAAAACGAGCAAGCTATTTTTACCAATGACAATTCCTTTTTTTAAATACCACGGAACCGGAAACGACTTCGTGATGATAGATAACCGTCAGAAATTTTTTCCCAAAAATAATACCAAACTCATTGAGCAACTGTGTCATCGTCGTTTCGGCATAGGTGCTGACGGATTGTTGTTGTTGGAAAATGACAATTTGTCTGCTGGTGTCGACTTTAGAATGGTGTATTACAATTCGGACGGCAACGAAAGTTCGATGTGTGGTAATGGCGGGCGGTGCATAGTCGCTTTTGCTAGAAAGTTGGATATTATTTCAAACCAAACAACATTTATAGCTACGGATGGTTTGCATCATGCTACAATAGCCGAAGATCAAACCATTTCACTTCAGATGAAAGACGTAGATGAGGTAAAAATAAACCCCGATTATATTTTTCTCAACACAGGTTCGCCTCATCATGTAACTATGGTTCACGATTTGTTGAATTATGATGTAAAAGAAAAAGGAGCCAAAATTCGCTACAGTGATTTATACGGTAAAGCCGGAAGTAATGTCAATTTTGTGAGCGCCAAAAGTGCAAATCATTTTGTGCTTCGTACGTATGAGCGTGGCGTGGAAGATGAAACATTATCGTGCGGAACAGGTGCCACAGCCACAGCCATTGCCATGCACGCAATTGGGAAAACAAAATCCAATCACATCAATTTGGATGTTCAAGGGGGAAAACTCCAAGTGTCTTTTGAGAAAAAAGGAGGGATTTATCAAAATGTTTTTTTAATTGGTCCAGCCACATTTGTGTACCAAGGTTTTATTGAAATGGAATAATAGGCAACCCGATCTAACCACATTAATTTTGATTTTGGTAGTTGTTTGTGGTTTCCTATTCTCCAAATATTCATCGGATAAAGAAGAAAAAGGGTCAAACATTTCTTCGACCAATTTCAATCGATAGAAGCCTACATTGGGCTCACTTTGATCGGGATTTTTGTTTTGATACTGCTAATCGAACGGCTGCTAAATAATAACTACAAATGATTACGTTAAAAGGAAATACGGTTTATTTGCGGGCTCTTGAACCCGAAGATTTGGAGTTTGTTTACCACATCGAAAACGATGAATCCATTTGGGAAGTGAGCAATACGCAAACACCATACAGCAAGTTTTTGATTCGTCAGTACCTAGAAAATGCGCACCAAGACATCTACGAAGCCAAGCAACTTCGATTAGCCATTTGTACACACGAAAATAAAAAAGCCATTGGTTTGATTGATTTGTTTGATTTTGATCCAAAAAACCAACGAGCCGGAATTGGAATTGTTATTCAAAATAAAGACGATAGAGGAAAAGGTTTTGGTAAAGAAGCTTTGGGCTTGCTTATTGATTACGCGTTTACCCATTTGCAGTTGCATCAATTGTATGCGAATATTGGAAGTGATAATGCCGCCAGTTCAACTCTTTTTTCTACTTTTGGATTTCAAAAAATTGGTGTCAAAAAAGATTGGATTTTGCTACAAAATCAATTCCATGACGAAGATTTGTATCAGTTAATTAATACCAAAAAAAGATAGTTTTGAGTTCAAAATTTAAAAAAATACTAGTAATTGGAACCACTCTGTTTCTACTTGTTGCGGTTATCGGTTATACGCAATTACTAAAAAGCAATACCAAGTTTCAAGAAGACGAAGTATATGTGTATATTCCATCTGATGCCACTTATGAAG
>CAZAJH010000150.1:0-5145 GCA_964485385.1 uncultured Flavobacterium sp. | reverse complement strand
TCCAAATTTGAAAACCAATCCAGCAGTGTGTTGTAAGTGAGTAGGAACATCAATTGAAGGATCTCTTGTGTCATCAAAAGAGTGCTTGTAAGCAGATACCCAAGATAAACCAACTTGCTCAGTAAACCAAAGTGTCAAACCTAAACCTCCATTTACTGTTCCAGCAGAAGCATCACCAAACCAAGTATAACCTCCTCCAACTTGTAAAGAAGGATCAATGATTTTGGATTTTAATAAACTCATGAAACTGTACTTTACCGCAGCATCAACAGCGTAATAATTCAAATCTCCTGGGTTAACAACTGGATAGTCTCCTGGTACTTCAATTCTTTCACCTACCATTTTAGAAATCCTGTTTACCGACCCTGTAACTCCAAATGAAAAATTATCACCAACGTATCTAGACACGTTAACAGAAGATACTGAAGGTAATACATTCCAGTAACTTTTAGCGTCGAAAAACTGTGAAAATTGATCTTCTAATTTCGTTGCAGCGCTAACTCTGCCTCCGTCTACTGCGTTTGCACCAAACGAAATAGCCCATTTGTTATTGCTATCTTGCGCTTGAGTGCCAAAAGCAGCCATAAGAAGCAATGCAGCAAATAATTTGTTAAGATGTTTCATACTTAAATTTTTGTTAAATTATAATGGTTATAATGCGACAAAAGTAATACGTATAAATGAATTATCAAAATAATGTAGACAAAATTCTATATACTTACCATTATTACTGAATTATTTTCAATGATTTACCAACTTCTGTAAATGCCTGAATTGCGGTATCCAAGTGTTCTTTTGAATGTGCGGCTGAGAGTTGAACTCTGATTCGGGCTTTTTCTTTCGGAACAACTGGATAAAAGAAACCAATTACATAAATTCCTTTCTTGAGTAATTCATCGGCCATAATTTGTGATAATTTGGCATCATACAACATCACAGGCACAATGGCTGAATCACCATCAATAATATCAAATCCGGCAGCTTTCATCCCTTTTTTGAAATAGTTCGTGTTCCATTCCAATTGGTCGCGCAACGTGGTGTCTTTTTTTAACAACTCAAAAACCTTTAGTGAGGCACCCACAATAGCTGGAGCTAATGAATTGGAGAACAAATAGGGTCTTGATCGTTGGCGAAGTATTTCGATGATTTCTTTTTTGGCTGTAGTATAACCTCCCATCGCACCGCCTAAGGCTTTACCTAAAGTTCCTGTGATAATGTCTACCCTTCCCATAACGCCTTTGGCCTCTAGTGTTCCTTTGCCAGTGGCGCCGATAAAACCTGCCGCATGGCATTCGTCTACCATTACCATTGCATCGTATTGATCTGCTAAATCACATATTTTATCGAGTGGGGCAACTAAACCATCCATTGAAAAAACCCCGTCCGTAACAATGAGTTTAAAGCGTCTGCCTTCTTGCGTTGCTTTAATCAATTGCTGTTCCAAATCTTGCATGTTTGAATTTTCATAACGATAGCGCGCTGCCTTACACAAACGAACGCCGTCTATAATAGAAGCATGATTCAAACTATCTGAAATAATACAATCTTCCTCGCCCAGCAATGGTTCGAAAACACCTCCATTTGCATCAAAAGCAGCTGCGTATAAAATGGTGTCTTCTGTGCCATAAAAATCGGCTATTGCTTTTTCTAATTCCTTGTGAATATCTTGTGTCCCACAAATAAATCGAACCGAAGACATCCCAAATCCATGAGAATCTAGTGTGTCTTTGGCTGCTTGAATCACCTCGGGATGCGAGGATAAACCCAAATAATTATTGGCGCAAAAATTCAAAACAGTTGCTCCATTTACCGTAATTTCGGCTCCTTGTGGAGAAGTGATAATGCGTTCTTTTTTAAACAATCCATTGTGTTGAATGGTGTCTAGTTCATTTTGAAGGTGTTGTTGTATTTTACCGTACATAGCGTGTTTCGTTTTAGTCTACAAATGTATAATTTTGATTTCTTCGCCAATATAAACCAATGCTTTTTTTACTACAGTGTAACCCATTTCTTGAAGTATTTTTTGGTAATTCTCAATTTGAACTTGGTGCTTGGCCAATTGTTCTCCTGTTTTGTAATCCAATAAAAAAACGGTTTGTTGAGGCGTGATAACAATTCGATCAGGCTTAAAAAAGCCCTGTTGCTTTTGAATGATGGTTTTTTCGTTGAGAACATTATTCTCGGGTGCAAAAAACAACGTTAATTCAGGATGAAGTACAATTTTACTGATGCTTTCAGTGATGGTTTCTTTTTGAGATACAGCAATCAATCCGTTTTCAATAGCACAATCGATCGCTTTAGCCACATCGTTTACAGTGTGAATGTAAGATAAAATTTCGTGTAAAAGATTTCCGTACTCAATCGCTTTTTGCTGTTTGGTATTCCACATTAAACTCTCTTTTTGAGCGATTTTGATGCTGCTTGGATGTATTTCAGAATAGCGTTGTGGTGTTAATTTGGTTTGAATCGTTTGATCATTTTTACCGGATAATTTAACGCATTGACCAAACTCATATTCGTTTTTATTTGTGTCGAAAAGAGTCATGCTTTCTAAAAATTCAATAAAAAAAGCAGCCAAGTTGTTGGGCAAAGTTCCGTCTTTGGTCTGTTGCATTTCTGATGAAATAATATACAACTGTTCTTCTGCTCGAGTCAATGCTACATATATCACATTGATGTTGTCGAGTAAGTTTTCCTGTTCCTTTTGAAGGTACAAGATATTGGCCTCGTCACTGTAATGGCTTACATTTTTATTTTTAGCAACCAAAGCTTTGGGCCAATCGAAGGCTTCATCTTGGGTGCTTATCCACAATTTGTCTTGTTTGTTGGCTGCATAATTTTCTTCTGCAAAAGGAAAAATAACCACCGGAAACTCCAACCCTTTCGATTTGTGTATAGTCATAATTCTTATGGCGTCTTTCCCTTCTGGAGAAGGAATACTCAACGTGTTGCTTTTGTCTTGCCAAAACTGCAAAAAATCGGAAATTCCAAGTTGATTTTTGATGTCTTTTTCCAAAACAACATCCAGAAAGTAATGAACGTAAGCATTTCGTTTTTCAATTGGAATGATTCTAGAAACGATAGTTTCGACCGCTTCGTACAAGGACTTTTTTCGAAGTTGCTGAAAAGGCAGCGCGACTTTATTTTGGATCAACCAATTTTGAAAATCCACCTCTTTTTGAAATGCCATGCCTTGCGCTATAAAATCATGGACAAACTCATTTTGACAGTATTGCTTCGCCAAATAATACAACATATTGGATTTGGCTTCAAGATTGTTTGAGTTATTCATATATCGTAATGTATGAATAATGCTTATAACCTCTGAAGACGCCGCTAATAAAAGACTTTCTGAGGATACAATAGGAACCGTATTGGCTGTCAAAAACTGAGCTGTTAGTGTTGCTTTTTGGTTGTTACGACACAAAATAACGATGTCTTTGTACCGAAAACCTTGCTGCAACACTTTTTCGATAGTGACTAAAATCTGTTTCAAATACAAGCTATCTTTGTCCGTGTTCTCTTCGTTTTCCTCTGTCGAAATAAGAGCTGATTTGGGGATAAACGTGAGCGAAACATACCCACCTGTTTTATCGTTTTTTTCTTGATAGGAATGATTCAAGTACAACTCTTTGTAATCGGGATTTTCGAATTTATGAGCCAAAAAACGAAATAAGTTGTTGTTAAAATCGATTACTTCTGAATAACTTCTGTGGTTTTTTTCTAAAGATACGACTTGAACCTCTTTTACCACAAATGGGTTTTGCCCTTTGCTCAATTCGATAAATTGCTCGGCTTTGCCACCACGCCATCGGTAAATGGATTGTTTGGGATCACCAACAATGAGCAACGATCCTCTTTTTCCATCTAAATCTTCACTCGATAAGGAGTTGTCAATAAGCGGAATGAGGTTTTGCCATTGCATAATCGATGTATCCTGAAACTCATCAATAAAAAAATCTTTGTATTTCTCACCCAAACGCTCATAAATAAAAGGCGCTGGCTGATTTTGAATTTGTTCGTGTATTAATGTATTGAATTCGGCAATCGAAAGTATGTTTTTCTCTTGTTGAATTTCGGTCAACTTGCCGCTCAATGTATTGAGTAACGATAGTGGAGTAATGTTTTTTAGAAAAGCCTGGTAGAATTCTCTTTTATGGAAATTTTGGTAACAATGTTGCAAAAGGGAAAGCAATTGCGGAATAATATGCTCTATTGCTGCTCTATCTGAAGCATTTTTGTTGATTTTGATATCGTCAAATTCGTGGTAGGTTTTGTTATTGGGGTTGAATTTTCCTTCTTTGATACTTTGCAAATGATTTGGAAAATAACCTCCTGAAAACGACTTTAGGTCAATGTGATGTTGCTCAATTAATTGTAAAGCTGCTTCGGCATTGGCACTACACTTTTTTTGCATTTCGTCGCAAAGCAACAACAACTTGGATTTAATGTGAACAAAGTCAGCTATCTTTTTTTCTTGAAATAGCAGCAGTTCTTCGCGATTGTTCTCGTTGAGCATGATTTTCCCTGTTTCCATAATTTCGCGAGAAACATCCCAACTCTTGTCGTCATTGGTTTTTTCTAAGGTATAATCAACCAGCAGTTTTGTAATTTCTTCATCTTCTCCCGCTTGGGCAATAATCGCGTCAACGGCTTCGGTTAATAGCGCCTCGGTATCGAGCGAAACTTCAAACGTTATGGGTAATTTCAAATCGTGAGCAAAAGCACGAATGACTTTGTGAGTAAATTTATCAATAGTAGAAATATCAAAGGCTGCGTAATTATGAATGAGGTTTTTGATGATGCTTTTGGCTTTGCTGTGGATGTCTTGAAGCGATAACCGTGTTTCTGTAGCAATGGTTTCCATCAGTTGTTGTGCCTTTTCGGATGGCTGCTCGCTCGCAAATTCGGATAAATTTGTAATGACACGGCTTTTCATTTCTTGCACTGCCTTGTTGGTAAAGGTAATGGCAAGAATATGTCGGTACGCATCGGGTTTTTTAGACAAGAGAATAATTTTGAGGTACTCTTTGACCAAGGTGTACGTTTTTCCGGAACCTGCAGAAGCGTTGTAGATGGAGAATGCGGGTTTTGCCATAGTTGTTATTTTAACCCTTTTAGCGTTTGAAACGCTGAAAGGGATTT
>CAZAJH010000149.1:0-5170 GCA_964485385.1 uncultured Flavobacterium sp. | reverse complement strand
AAATGACCGATGAAGCCATTTTTTACGACACTTCAGAAACCATCAAAAAAGCCATCGAAAAAGCACATAATAGCCATCCAAATAAAACCAACATTAGTGCAACAGCATTTGAAATTGCTTTAAAACAACTCGTATAATTGAAAGTAACTCGATTATTTAAATCTTTTTTTGAAAGCGAAAAAGCCGGCGGATTGGTACTGGTGATCTGTACCATTTTCTCTCTTTTCATCGCTAATTCGTCTTTTTCTGAAAATTACTTATCCATTTGGCATTATCAAATAGGAAGCCACAGTGCCGAGCATTGGATTAACGACGGCTTAATGGCTGTTTTCTTTTTGTTGATTGGGTTGGAATTGGAAAGGGAAATTTACATTGGCGAGTTATCCAAAATCAAAGATGCGATTTTACCATTAATGGGTGCTTTGGGTGGAATGGCAACTCCGGCACTACTCTATTTTGGTTTCAATTCGGGAACTGCAACCCAACAGGGTATTGGAATTCCGATGGCTACCGATATAGCTTTTGCTATTGGAATTTTATCCTTATTGGGCAACAAAGTGCCGCTTTCGCTAAAAGTTTTTCTGACAGCACTGGCAGTTATTGATGATTTGGGCGCCATCATTCTAATAGCACTCTTTTACACCAAAACCATTTATTTTACCAATTTGATGATCTCGTTGGGCGTTTTTGGTCTTCTTTTGGTAATGAATAGAATGAAGGTCAATAATTTGCTTTTGTACTTGATTGGTGGTGTGGTAATGTGGTATTTTATGCTTCATTCAGGCGTTCATGCTACGATAACAGGAGTATTATTGGCTTTTGCCATTCCTTTTCAAAACGGACGACCGAGTACCATTTCATATCAATTACAACATTGGTTGCATTATCCTGTAGCGTTTGGTATCATTCCGATATTTGCTTTGTGCAACACGGCTATTGTGATTGGAAACGATTGGACACAAAATCTTCTTGAACCCTATTCATTGGGTATTATTTTGGGGTTGGCACTAGGAAAACCCATAGGAATTTTAGTATTTTGTTTCGTAGCTGTTAAGATGAAATGGACACAACTACCCGAAGACATCAATTGGAGTTCTCTATTGGGCGTAGGCATGCTTGGCGGAATTGGTTTTACCATGTCGATATTTGTAACTTTGTTGGCTTTTGACGACCAAAGCATTATCAACAATGCCAAATTCATGATTTTGATTGCCTCCTTACTTTCGGGTATGCTGGGATTTATTTGGTTAAAGTATAGCCTTAAGAACACCAAAACTATCGAAGAATAACAATTTTTAGTATCTTTCGACGTTACAACATAAAAACAGAAGCTATGAGTTTAGACACTTCGCCTTCCGAAAAAAAGAAATCGTTTGCTATTGCAACGCTGATTTATGCTGTTTTAATCGTAATTCTATTTTTTATTCGCTTTTGGCCTCCTTCCGACGAAGAGTTAGCTATGCTAGCTGGTGGCGGTGGCGGTGGCGGCGTTGAAGTTAATTTTGGTGATACCGATTTTGGCTCTGGAAACGATTACCGAAGTGAAGAATTGAATGTGAAAGACGTGAGCAAGGTAACTACGTCAAGCAGTGCCGCGCAAGAAGATATTATTTCGCAAGACGATGAAGCTGATGCTACAGATGCGGTTATTCCGAAACACGATACACCCAAAAATCCAAAACCTGTTGTAATAAAAGATCCAAAACCCGTAACACCTGAAAAACCTAAAGTAAACAACAGTGCCAACGATGCGCTTTCAAGCATTATCAAAGGCTCCAAAAAAGGTGGTGATGGCAATAGCGGCTCACAAGGCAACCAAGGTTCAGCCAATGGAAGTATCAATTCGAGTGGCTACGGACAAGGCGGTTCGGGTGGTGGAACAGGCGGCGGAAACGGTCCAGGCAATGGCACTGGAAACGGTCCTGGCTCAGGCTCAGGTAGTGGTGGCGGAAATGGAAGTGGCAATGGCTTAGGAAACGGTTCGGGTTATGCTTTAACAGGAAGAAAAGCCCTTACCAAACCAGCTCCAGCCTACAACTGTAATGAAGAAGGCGTTGTAGTAGTTCAGATTACAGTAGACAAAAATGGCAATGTAGTAGATGCCAAACCTGGCGCAAGAGGCACAACCAATCCAGCGAGTTGCTTGGCTACACAAGCTCGAATTGCTGCTATGAATACCAAATGGAGCGCTAGTCCGGATGGTACTGAAAAGCAAGTCGGCACGATTCGCTACAACTTTAGTTTGAAAGACTAGTTCGATTGTTTTAAAAAAAACTAATAATCTAGCCCTGATTACTTCGTCAGTTCGCTTCGCTCGTGTGCAGCGGCATCCTTCGATGGACAAAAACAACGTCTTTTTCCCTTAGTTTTTTTGCAAATCGGAGATAAAGCAGAAGGCAGAACGATAATTCTAAAGAACTAATTTACGTGTACTTCTAACAATTGAAACTTTCATTTTAATTTGGTAATAAAACTAGAAAAAACAAATGAAAATCCGATTGTGAAATAACATAAAATAAAAAAACTTCAACATTTCTGTTGAAGTTTCTTGTGGGCGATGAGGGGTTCGAACCCCCGACCCCCTCGGTGTAAACGAGGTGCTCTGAACCAGCTGAGCTAATCGCCCGATTAGTGCTTGATTGCGAGTGCAAATATAGAACTCTTTTTTATATCTGCAAACATAAATCAAAAAAAATTACAAAATTTCTGCTACAACAAAGGTGCTTCCGCCTACATAAATAAAGTCTTGCTTCGAGGCGCTTTTCATAGCGCTTTTATAAGCTTCTGAAACAGAATTATATACTTTTCCAAAAAGTTGAAATTGTACAGCTTTATCTTTTAAGTTTTCAGCGTTTAAACCACGTGGAATTTCGGGTTTGCAAAAATAATACGTGGCTTTTTTGGGAAATAATGGCAAAATTTCGTCCAAATCTTTATCGTTTACGACTCCCAAAACTATATGCAATTGGTCAAATTTTTGTTTTTGAACCTGCTGTAATACGATTTTCAATCCATGCGAATTATGTGCCGTATCACAAATTACTTTTGGTTGTTCATTGATCTGTTGCCATCTTCCTTGCAATCCCGTGTTTTTAATTACATTTTGAAGGCCGTTTTTAATGTGCTCTTTCGTAACATTAAATTGGTTTTGTTCTTGAACCACTCGTAATGTTTGTAAAACCGTTTTTTTATTATGCAACTGATAATCTCCCAAAAGTGGACACGGATAGGTATCATCAATCAAATCAGAAGCAAAATACACAGGCGAATGAGTTGATTTGGCTTTTTCTTCAAAAACATTTCGGGTTTCAGCAGTATATTCCCCAATGACAACCGGAATATTGGGTTTGATGATTCCCGCTTTTTCGTAGGCTATTTTTTCCAACGTATCGCCCAAAAACTGCGTGTGATCCAATCCTATATTCGTTATCACGGATACTTCTGGAGTAATAATGTTGGTCGAGTCTAATCGACCGCCCATACCTACTTCAATAATATTGATGTCGGTTTTTTCGGTTTGAAAGTAGGCAAAAGCCAATCCCACAGTCATTTCAAAAAAACTCAATTGGTTGCCTTCGAAGAAAGCTTTGTTTTCGGCCACAAAATTAACTATAAAATTTTTCGAAATTTCTTTTCCATTGATTTTGATGCGTTCGCGAAAATCTTTTAAATGCGGAGAAGTATACAAACCCACTTGGTAACCAGCTTCCTGAAAAATAGAGGCCAACATGTGTGATGTAGATCCTTTTCCATTGGTTCCAGCTACATGAATACAAGTCAAATTTTGTTCCGGATTGCCCAAATGATTGGCTAACAAAACCGTATTCGTCAAATCTTTTTTGTAGGCTGAAGCTCCTAGTATTTGGTACATAGGTAGTTGTTGAAATAGCCAATTGATGGTCTCCGAATAGTTCATTACTTTCTTAATAAAAAATCAGGAAAACAAAATATTTTCCCAAATTTGTAGTTACTATTGTAGTAGTATTTTATTTTTATGCAAATTTGAGATAATTTTTAAAACGAAATCAAAAAACACACTTCTATGATTAATTTTTTTCTTCAAGTACAAAATGATTCCCTTGCTAATGCTGCTGCTGGCGCTATGATTGAAGGCACCGTAAAAACCGAAGAAATGTCGGTACTAGGCTTTATTTTTAAAGGTGGATTTTTCCTGATTCCGATAGCACTTTTACTGTTTTACACCTTTTATATTATTGTCGAAAGGTATTTATACATCAAACGACGTGCAGCGGTAGATCCGAACTTGATTAGAGATATTCGCGACAATTTGAATGCTGGAAATATTGATATGGCGGTTTCTGCAGCTGACCGAAGTAATACGGCAACAGGTTATGTTTTGAGAGAAGGAATACTGACCATCGGTAGACCTATAGCCGAAATCGAATCCAATATGGAGCGCGCCGCCAATATCGAAGTGGGTGAAATGGAGAAAAAATTAGGTCAATTGGGATTAATAGCGGGTATTGCGCCCACTTTTGGATTTATTGGAACCATTTCTGGGGTAATCAAAATTTTCTACAGCATCTCGCAAACGGAAGACATCAGTATCGGAAATATTTCGGGTGGTTTGTACGAAAAAATGATCAGCTCAGGAGCAGGACTCGTGGTTGGTATCATCGCTTATGCTGCATACCATTTATTCAATGGTAGAATCGACAGCTTTACTTTGTCGATGCAAAAACAAGTACTCGATTTTGTTAATATAATTCAACGACCCAATGGTAAAACGAAATAAACGATTTCACGCCGAAGTGGCTACTTCTTCGCTCAGTGACATTATGTTCTTCTTGCTTTTGTTTTTCCTCATCATCTCAACATTAGCCAACCCGAACGTAATCAAAATGACGCTCCCCAAATCGAAAAACAATGAGAAAACCAACAAACAACTCATCAGTTTATCGGTTACGGAAGACAAACGGTTTTATGTCGACAAACAAGAAGTTGCGTTCGATCAACTTGAAGCCACTTTACTAGCGCAAATGGGCGAAGCCAAAGACCAAACCGTCGTGATTCGCATTCCATTCAACCTGCAAGTACAAGATTTGGTAGACGTATTACAAATAGGCGTAAAAAACAAGTTGAAATTTGTCATCGCCACGAGTAATTCGAAGTAAATTTTTAATGATTAGAAGCACGTATAAAGTAGTTC
>CAZAJH010000148.1:0-5173 GCA_964485385.1 uncultured Flavobacterium sp. | reverse complement strand
CTTTTTTATTTGGTTGTCAATGCGATAATTATTTTGTTGTGTGATAAATTAGTCGATGGGTTTGATGTGAGTTCGTTTTGGACCGCACTTTTTTTCAGCATCATTTTATCTATTTCACAATCATTAGTTTATAAAATTACGGAGACTAAAAAATAAACTTCAAAAACATTAAAATAAAACTTGGTTGGGTGGCAGAAATAACCTATTTTTGCCACCCAATTTTAGCATGTATAAAGATGAATATTACAAAAAGTAACGTAGATGCTTTGAACGCTGTTGTTACCGTTGAAGTCTCTAAAAATGATTACGCTCCGAAAGTAGAAAAAGTCTTGTCGGATTACCGAAAAAACGCCACTATTCCTGGTTTCAGAAAAGGAGCAGTACCGATGAGTTTAATCCAAAAACAATACGGAAAAGCAGTACTTTTAGAAGAAGTAAACAAATTGTTACAAGAAGGTTTGAACAACTTTTTGATTGAAGAAAAATTAGATATTCTAGGCAATCCGCTTCCAAAAGTAACAGCGGATTTTAATTGGGATACCGACGATTATACATTCGAATTCGAACTGGGTCTTGCACCCGAATTTAGCGTTGATTTGGCAGCCAAAAATAATGTCACACAGTACAAAATTATAGCTGACGAAACGATGTTGAACGCACAAGTTGCCCGCATCCAAAAACAATACGGAAAAATTATTTCCACCGATGTGGTCAAAGAAGGAAACGATGTTTCTGGAGTATTCACCAACGAGGAAAAAGGCATCAACAACCGTACGACCCTCGATTTAGAATTATTTGCCGATGCCAAAACAGCCAAAAGTTTTGTGGGTAAAAAAGTGGGTGATACTGTAGTTTTAAGAACCAAAGGTTTGTTCAACGACGATCACAAATTGATGGATGTTCTCAACATAGGTCACGATGACATACACCAGCTAGATATCGAAGTAACCTTCACCATCGACGAAATTGTCGCTAGTGAACCAGCCAATCTCGACCAAGAATTATTCGATAAATTATTCGGACCCAAAGTGGTGACTTCTGTAGACGAATTGAAACAAAAAATCAAAGAAGACGCCGAAAAACAATTCGAGCAACAAGCCAACCAACGCTTCATCAACGATGTAACCGAGGCACTAATCGAAAACACCAAGTTCGACCTGCCAGCAGCTTTTTTGAAAAAATGGATACAAACAGCTGGCGAAACACCTCTAACTCCCGAACAAGCCGAAGAAGAATACAATCGCTCGGAAAAAGGATTGCGTTACCAACTAATAGAAGGTAAAATCATCTTCGAAAATGGCCTACAAACCACCTTCGAAGAACTGAAAGATTTCACCTCAGGCTTGATCAAAAAACAAATGGCACAGTTTGGACAAATGAATCCAACCGACGAGGATGTTCAAGGTATTGTGGCCCGCGTTTTGTCGAACCAAGAAGAGGTAAAACGCCTATCGGATCAACTAATGGGTGAAAAAATCTTACAGCTTTTCAAAGAAAAAGTAAAAACAAAAACCAAAGAAGTAACCTACGAAGAGTTTGTCAAAATCATGTACGGCGAAGCGTAATCAAAAAAATACTATATTTGAACGTCAAAATCAGTAGGTTTTGGCGTTTTTTTCTTTTTTAAGAAGCCAATCCAGCCATTCGTTTCAAGTTTGGTATCGTTGGCCAACAATTTTAAAGCAGTAGCCGAGCTTCCTTTGGTCGCTGTCTACTCCTAAAAATTGTAAACCCAACTATACCAAAGCTTTCCACTACTGTCTGGGCTAAATCAAGCGTGCAAAAGCCAATAACAGATGCCAATGAAACTAGTTATTCTTACTTTTCTGTTGTCGTTTTCCTTGAGCATTTTTGCCCAAAAGGAACCAACTAAGTTATCCAAAAAAGAACTCGAAAAACGCTACCAAGATTCCGTTGCCGAAATCAATGATATTACCAAAAAAATTGCCGAATCCGAAGCCAAAACTGAAAAGCTCGAAGAAAAAGTACTCAATTTTTATGTCAGAGTTATCGCCAAAGCGGCCGAAGACAAATACGCTAGTGATGCTTCCTACAACAAAGACGGAACCCGTTTCAATCTCAATAATTACGACGCGGCCAAAGAGTTTTTACACCATTTTGTCGATACTCAAAAAGATACTAATCACAGCAAATGCAAAGCCTATCGTACCCTAGCGTGGATTGCCATCAACGAAAAAAAATACAGCGAAGCCAAACACTTTATCGACGAAAGCGAGCGCATACAATACATCTACTATTGTGGTAACGAACCCGAATCAGAAAAGAAAAAAGTCAAAAAAATGTACGACATTTGCGAAAAAGGTGTACTTTCAACCACCGAAAAAAACTAAAAGCCGACAGTTTGTCACCTTCAATAAAAGGTACGAACTTTGCTTTACAGAAAATAGAAATAGAATGGACTTATTGTCTAAATTGCCTAATTAACTTATTAATAAAATGAATTACGGAAAAGAGTTTAAAAAATTTGCTACCAAAAAACACGGAGTAAATAGCTTGTACTACGACAAGTTAGTCGCTAGTATGACACCTTATATCATCGAAGAACGCCAACTCAATATTTCGCAGCTCGACGTTTTTTCTCGTTTGATGATGGATCGTATCATCTTTATGGGAACCGGTGTAGATGATTACATGGCCAATATTATTCAAGCACAATTGCTATTTTTAGAAAGCGTTGATGCTTCAAAAGACATTCAGATTTACATCAATTCTCCGGGAGGAAGTGTATATGCAGGTCTCGGAATTTACGATACCATGCAATTCATCAAACCAGATGTTGCTACCATTTGTACCGGAATGGCAGCGTCTATGGGTGCGGTGCTGTTGTGCGCTGGTGCAGCCGGAAAACGTTCGGCTTTGCCACATTCTCGCGTAATGATTCACCAGCCCTCTGGAGGTGCTCAAGGTGTAGCTACTGATATGGAAATCAACTTGCGCGAAATGTTGAAACTCAAAGACGAATTGTACCAAATCATTTCGCACCACTCAGGCCAACCTTTTGAGAAAGTACACAAAGATTCAGAACGCGATTATTGGATGATTGCCGAAGAAGCCAAAGAATACGGAATGATTGATGAAGTGTTAAGAAGAGAAAAATAATTCAAAGTTTCAAGTTTCAAGTTTCAAGTTGTTTTAACCTGAAACCTGAAACCTGAAACCTGAAACAAAAAATAATGGCAAAAGAAATTTTAGAATGTTCCTTCTGCGGAAGAAAAAAACCCGAAACCAATTTACTTATCGCAGGGATCAATGCACACATCTGTGATCGCTGTATTGAGCAAGCGCATGGTATTGTTTTGGAAGAATTAAAAACCAGCCAAAATAGCAAACTACCTGCCGATTTGATATTGCTTAAGCCCAAGGAAATCAGAGCGTTTTTGGATGAATATGTAATTGGACAAGACCAAACCAAAAAAGTAATGTCGGTTGCTGTATACAACCACTACAAACGACTCATGCAACCCAAATTGGCCGAAGAAGTAGAAATAGAAAAATCGAACATCATCATGGTGGGTCAAACGGGAACAGGAAAAACATTGGTAGCCAAAACCATTGCCCGAATGTTAGATGTGCCTTTGGCCATAGTAGATGCAACGGTGCTGACGGAAGCGGGTTATGTAGGTGAAGACGTAGAAAGTATTTTGACGCGTTTGCTGCAAGCTGCCGATTACGATGTAACTAAGGCGGAACGTGGAATTGTTTTTATTGACGAGATTGATAAAATTGCGCGCAAGAGTGACAATCCATCCATCACACGCGATGTATCTGGTGAAGGGGTGCAACAAGCCTTGTTGAAATTGTTAGAAGGAACAGTTGTCAACGTACCACCCAAAGGCGGTAGAAAACATCCGGATCAAAAATTTGTAGAAGTCAATACCCAAAATATCTTATTTATTGCGGGTGGTGCCTTTGACGGAATTGAACGGATTATTTCAAAACGGTTGAATCGCCAAGCAGTGGGTTACAGCACTTCTAAAAACGTAGATGCTATCGATAAAGACAATTTGCTACAGTACATCATCCCCAAAGACATCAAAGATTTTGGTTTGATTCCCGAAATTATTGGGCGTTTGCCTGTGCTTACTCACATGGATCCGCTTGATAAGGAAACGTTGCGTTCTATTTTAACTGAACCTAAAAATGCGTTGATCAAACAATACGAGAAGCTTTTTGCAATGGACGATGTCCGATTTACTATTGATAACGAAGCGTTGGATTACATAGTTGACAAAGCTTTAGAATACAAGTTAGGTGCTCGTGGTTTGCGTTCGCTGTGCGAAGCTATTTTAACCGATGCGATGTATGATTTGCCGAGTTCCGATGAAAAGGCACTCCACATCGACAAGCACTATACCGAAGACGCACTCAATAAAAATCTTTTGAAGAGATTAGAAATTGCCTCATAAAATAAAAAAATCCCGATTCCATTAGAGTCGGGATTTTTTTTGATTCTTATTTAACTAAACCACCACCAGATTGCTTTTTCTCAACTTGAATGTCGGTATTTTCTTTTTCCAATTTCAAATTACCAAAGTTATAGGTCAATGATATTCTAAAAGTACGCGTGTCTTGTTTTTGTCTAAAGTTACTTTCCAAATTAGATCCAGCAATTAAAGCATTAATTTCATTGGCATTGAAAACATCAAAACAATGTAAGCCAATCTTCAAATTTTTATTCATAAAATCGCGGTTGAATGAAATATCAAACTGCTGAATGGGTTTGGTAATTTTATATATTTCCCAATTTCCCGATGGTAAAATAAAATAAGTCATGGTGTTTTTTATCTTCCAAGGTAGTATGATTTGAGCTTGAGCAGCGTAATTTAGAATAGGTTTGTTGGAATACGGAAAATTGTACCCTTTTACATCCGATTTAATGTAATTGAAATTCAAGAAGATATAGTTCATATTGTCCATATCATTCATTCGGTTTTTAAATTCTTCTTTTCCTTTCAAGAAATAATCCAGCGGAATCGGAAAACTAGCAAAAGCACTAAAGGTGTTGAACTGCTCAAATTGTTGAGCGGTTTGATTACTTATGGGTTGTGAAGCATTGGCATCGGCGCTGAATACAAACAAATTGGCATCTTTGGCACGTGTATAATTCACGCCTAAATTGACAAATTGCATCGCCGAAATTTTAAATTCGTAA
>CAZAJH010000147.1:0-5180 GCA_964485385.1 uncultured Flavobacterium sp. | reverse complement strand
AAATCCTACTTTTGTACGCTTTTATAATTCGAGTTTTGGAATGGATTTAGGTTCTGGACAATTTAATTTAACTATAAGAGCCGTACGAATGTTCTAGCCTTTATCAAAATATTTTTTCAACAAACGCGAAGCCGCTGCAAAAGGTGATAATTCATTATTTTGCACGGCTTTTTTGCTTTCATTCAATAACTGACTAATTTCTGGGTGATGGTAAAAACTTGATTTCAATTGCTCGTTGATGGTCTCCAACATCCAATACTGATTTTGCTCTTGCCGTTTTTGTTCAAAATAATGATTGGATTTGACTAAGTTAAAGTAATCGGAAATGGTGTCCCAAACTGCTGCAATACCTTCTTTAGTATACGAGCTACAAGTACTTGCCGTAGGTGTCCAACCCGAATTTTTAGCAGGAAATAAATGTAAGGCTCGATTGAATTCGGTTTTAGCTAATTTGGCTTTGGCAATATTATCACCATCAGCTTTGTTAATTACTATCGCATCGGCCATTTCCATAATACCTCGTTTGATACCTTGCAATTCATCGCCAGCACCTGCTATTTTTAATAATAAAAAGAAATCGACCATACTCTGTACCGCCGTTTCGCTTTGCCCCACACCAACGGTTTCTATAATAATCGTATCAAATCCACAAGCTTCACATAAAATAATAGTTTCACGTGTTTTTCGTGCTACACCACCCAAACTTTCCCCAGAGGCACTCGGTCGGATAAATGCATTTTCGTCTTTCACCAATTCTTCCATACGGGTTTTATCGCCCAAAATACTGCCGTGCGAAATGCTACTACTAGGATCTACAGCCAAAACAGCTACTTTTTTTCCCAGGGAAGTCAAATGTTTTCCAAAAGCTTCAATAAACGTGCTTTTACCCACACCTGGAACGCCAGTTATACCAATGCGAACCGATTGATTGGCATGAGGTAAACAGGCATTAATAATAGTATTTGCCTTTTCAAAATGATTCGGATTGGTATTTTCAATTAGGGTTATGGCGCGACTCAAAGCGGTTTTGTTACCACTCACAATACCGTTGATTAATTCATCAGCTGACGGTTGTTGTTGGCGCTTTTGCTTCACAAAATTCATAGAAGTAGAACTAAACATTTGAGGTTGTTCAATGCCTTCCTTCTCGATTAATGCAGAATTTTTCTTAAGTTGCTTCAAAATGAATTCCGTTTTCTGAACACAAATTTAACTAAATGGACGCCTATTTTACCCATTCCAACGCCAATTTCTGTGTTTTATATCAATTTTAACTATTCTAATACTCATAAAATGAATAGTAGTGCTATCAAAATGAGGATAAAAAAACTACTTTTGCACTATCAAATGTAGTCCAGTGTCTCACGATAGTTCTGTTGCATCCCCATCATCTCATATCGTTTCCCAAACGGTATTTTCGATACTATTTTCGATTAGTTTTGCCCACCTGATTAACGATTTGATTCAAGCCATTATCCCTTCAATTTATCCAATTTTAAAAGAGAATTACAATCTTTCCTTCACACAAATTGGACTAATCACTTTTGCTTTTCAGTTTTCGGCTTCTATTTTTCAACCTGTTGTAGGTTATTACACAGATAAACATCCCAAACCGTTTTCACAGGTCTATGGCATGCTGTTTTCCATGGCTGGAATTGTCTCTATTTCGTTTGCTAATCATTTTTATTGGATATTGATTTCTGTGGTTTTAATCGGAATTGGCTCATCTATTTTTCATCCTGAGTCGGCTCGAATTTCCAATTTGGCCTCTGGAGGCAAACGCGGTTTAGCTCAATCTATTTTTCAAGTTGGCGGTAATTTTGGTACGGCACTCGGCCCTTTATTGGTTGCTTTGATAGTAGTACCCAACTCGCAGCACTACATTCTTTGGTTTTTGATTGCGGCCACTATCGGATTGGGAATTTTGAGTAAAATTGCCTTTTGGTACCGCGACCATTTGGTGCTACGCAATCACAAAGCACAGCCGTTTATTAACTTACATAATTTGCCCAAACGTAAGGTACAAATCTCCATAGCCATCTTATTGATTGTGATTTTTTCCAAATTTTTCTATTCAGCCAGTTTGTCGAGTTATTACCAATTTTACATCATAGATAAATTCCATTTAACCATCCAACAAGCCCAATACCACATGTTTATTTATTTGATTGCCTATGCAATTGGAACCATACTTGGCGGACCTTTGGGCGACAAAATCGGACGCAAATACGTGATATGGCTTTCAGTTTTTGGGGCAACACCATTTGCTCTGATGCTTCCCTATGTCAATTTATTTTGGACCGATGTACTCATGATTATCATTGGTATCATCATTTCTTCGGCCTTTCCTGCTATATTGGTTTATGCGCAAGAGTTAGTTCCTAAAAAACTCGGAATGGTTTCGGGTCTTTTCTATGGTTTTGCCTTCGGAATGGGAGCTTTGGGCTCGGCGTTATTAGGAAAACTGGCCGATTATACTTCCATTCAATTTGTTTATCAGGTGTGTTCGTACCTTCCGATTATTGGAATCATCTGCTACTTTTTACCCAATTTGAAAAAGAAGGAGCGAGAGGTTTAGGCTTCTTTGTAATCCTTTTTCCCGCTTTCCGTCATGCGCGGCATTTCCTCTTCAACCTGCTTGCCGGCAGGCAGGTCGGGGCTAGAGCGTGAGCGTCTTTTGCAAAATTAGGAGTGCTAATACGAACTACTTTAAGAAATAAATACATTTTTTTGTTTCACAGAGTTTCACAAAGAAAATCCGAGTTTCACAAAGTTTTTAGTAGTAAATGGGTGCGATTTTATTTTCCTCAGATGTCTTTTATAGTTCAAAAAAATACCACCTGAGATTTAAATGATGGTATATTTTTTTACCTTTACTTTTCAAATATAAGTTATGTCTATTTCACCAGAAATCCACCAAAAATTAGTTCATATACTCGGCGAAGCTTATGTATTCACCGATCAAGAAACCCGCAATCATTATGGCCATGACGAGACCGAAGATTATGTTTTTCCGCCTAGTGTAGTAGTCAAACCAGCCAATGCTCAAGAAATCGCTAAGATTTTACAGTTGGCTAATACCTATAAAATTCCAACTACACCAATAGGAGCGCGAACGGGTTTGAGTGGCGGTGCTTTGAGTATTTACCAAGGCATCGGATTATCGCTCGAACGCCTAAACAAAATCATCGAAATCGACGAACAAAATTTGCAAGTTACTGTCGAACCCGCTGTTATTACGCAAGTGTTACGCGAAGCTGTAGCCGAGAAAGGCCTCTTTTATCCAGTTGATCCTAGTAGCCAAGGCAGTTGCTGGATAGGAGGGAACGTGGCTGAAAATTCGGGTGGCGCTCGTGCCGTGAAATACGGTGTAACCAAAGATTATGTGCTGAATTTGGAAGTCGTCCTTCCCAACGGAGAAATTATTTGGACTGGCGCGAATACGTTGAAAAATTCAACAGGTTACAATCTCACGCAACTCATGGTAGGAAGCGAGGGTACACTGGGCGTGATTACCAAAATTGTATTAAAGTTGCTACCTCAAAATCAATACAATGTGTTGATGTTGGTGCCCTTTTACCTAGCGAGTCAAGCTTGTGAGGCGGTTTCGGCTATTTTTAGAGCCGGAATAGTTCCGAGTGCTTTAGAGTTTATGGAGCGCGACGCTATCGATTGGACATTGAAATTCAATGACAATATCAACGTCCATGTTAATGATCAAGTTCAAGCGCATTTACTTATCGAAGTGGATGGAAATTATCCCGAAATTCTAATGCAAGAAGCCGAGAAAATCCTTGGTGTTGTGGAACAATTTGAAATCGATGAGGTTTTGTTTGCTGATACCGAGGATCAAAAAAATGCACTCTGGAAAATGCGTCGTTCGGTAGCTGAAGCGGTCAAATCCAATTCTATTTACAAAGAAGAAGATACGGTAGTTCCACGGTATGTATTGCCCGAATTGCTTACGGGTATCAAAAGAATAGGAAAAAAATACGGTTTTCAGTCGGTGTGTTACGGTCACGCTGGTGATGGAAATTTGCATGTAAATATCATCAAAGGTGAGATGACTGATGACAATTGGAAAACCGAGGTTCCAAAAGGGATTCGTGAACTATTTGAGTTAACCGTAGCATTAAAAGGCACACTGTCGGGCGAGCATGGCATTGGCTATGTTCAAAAGAATTTTATGGATATTGCTTTTACGAAAACACATTTAGAGTTAATGGAGCGCATCAAATACGTGTTTGATCCAAACAATATTTTGAATCCAGGAAAGATTTTTCCCGATGAAAACAATTAGTTGAATCCGAGCTTCGTCAATACGGATTCACCCAAAATCATTTGGGCTAACTGTACTTGCGAGGCAGAATAATTCACAAATCGCCATTGGTTTTGTGTTGCTTCACCGTGAACGGCAATGAGTGTTGATTTTCCTTCAATCAAAAAGCTATTTCTTGCTGATTCATAAGTAATTTTTTCATATTCTTTAGCATCATCAAAATTTTTCTTCATTTGATCGATTTCTGCTGTACTGAGTTTTTTTTCAAAAGTCATTCGTAAAGCACCATTATAGTTGATGACACAATAGGTTGCACCGTCAATTTTTTGAAATTCACCGTACGTAAAATTCACTTTCGGATGTACAAATCGAATTCTAAAATCTTCGTTTTCAAACATCGCTTGCATAGTAGTAGACATTTGCTCTTTGGATATAAAATCAAATAATTTTGGGTGCGTGTAGGTTAAAATAGTATCGTAGTCAAGTACATAAGACGCTTCATACATTTTTTCTGTTTCACTTTTTAATTGCTCTTGATTTTGTGCCCAACAGGTGTTAACAAGCCATAATAAAAGAAAAATGAATTTGGTTTTCATAGGTATCAAGTTTTTAGCAAAGTTACTTTTATTACTGAATTGGGTACTCTTTTTTACAAAAAAAAAGCCGCCCAAATGAATGAGCGACTTTCAGTAACAATTAACATAACTAAAATTAAAAACAGTACGTATTTTCAGCCACTAATTTGGCGGTGATAGTTTCTCGTAGACCAACAATATTTGGCATGTTGGTGTATTTTGTAAAGCGACGTAATCCCATCAACATCATGCGTTGTTCATCGCCTTCAGCAAAAGAAATGATACTTTCTTTTCCTTTTTGAGTAATAATATCAACCGCTTTGTAT
>CAZAJH010000146.1:0-5261 GCA_964485385.1 uncultured Flavobacterium sp. | reverse complement strand
TCTTTTGAAATTCCGAGTACAGTTACTCTACCCAATTTCCACAACAATTCCGGTGAAAGAACGTTTTGTCCCGATGCTGATACACCCATGATACATGAAATTAAAAGTATTGTTTTTTTCATTTTTTAAATTTTATACGATGCCCTAAATGTAATAAAAAAAAACATCCCGATAAAAACTACCGGGATGTTCAAAAAAAATGGTTTTTGGTTGGTTTATTGTTTAATGAAACGCTTAGTAAGTGAACCTCTTTCGTTAGACACTTCAATTAAGTATGTACCAACAGCCAAGTTGCCCACATTTATCGTCTCATTTTCTATTCTTCCACTTCCTAATTCTTGACCCATCACATTAAAAATTCTGTAGTTAGAGTCTAAATCAAGATCTGTAATGTTCAATACATCTCCTTTAACCGGATTTGGGAATAACGTGAACGAGATTTCTTCCACTTCCTGAGCCATTCTGGCGGCTACAATAGTAACCGTATAATCTTCAACTTGTCCATACGTAAATGATCCACATGGAGTGGTTGGAGTAGCATTGTAACGCATAATTACTCTCATTCTGGTTGAACCTAAAGCAGCAGTCGCAGGAATAGTAATGGTTCCTGAAACTGATGTTGCAGTAGTTGCTGCTCTGGTGAATACCGTTTCACCTGCATCTGTAAATACTCCATTTTGATTGTAATCAATGTACACCGCATAACCTTCAGGATAAACCGTAGCAGTCCAGAAAGGAGTGATTGTAATTGTATTGGCCGAACCTCTTACTACATTGGTAGAAATAGTGGTATAATTCTCATATCCCGCTGTATCTGTTGAAGGATTGTTGATGGTTCCAAACTGAACTCTTTGAATTCTTTCGTCGTTGGTGTTAGTAGCTGTTGCAGTACAATAAGACAGTGCTGATGATAACGTTGTTACAGAAACAACATTACTATTAACAGATACATTCCCAGCGGCATCTTTAGCTCTCACAGTAAATGTAAAAGTTGTCGAAGGTGTTAGGCCAGTTACTGCAAAAGTTGTTGCTGTAGTAGTTGAACCAATCAAAACACCTCCTCTAAATACATCATAACCGGTAACACCTACATTGTCAGTAGCGCCAGACCATGATAAATTGGTGGTTGTTGAAGTGGTGCCCGAAGCTGATAAAGTTGGCGCAGTTGGTGCCGTAGTATCAGCTGGAGGTGCCAAAGTAGTAACAGAAACCGTATTACTGTTTGGTGAAACATTACCAGCAGCATCTTTTGCTCGTACATTGAAAGTATACGTTGTTGAAGCAGTTAAGCCAGTAACGGCAAACGTAGTTGCTGTGGTGGTTGAACCAATTAAAGTGCCATTTCTGAATACGTCATATCCAGTTACCGCTACGTTATCGGTAGCTCCTGACCAAGACAAATTGGTAGTAGTTGCAGTTGTTCCAGACGCCGATAAGGTGGGCGCAGTAGGTGCCACTGTGTCGGTTGAACCTGCAGTAATGGTAAAGTTAGCATTATTAACATCAAAGAAAATATGATTGGTTCCTTTAACCATAAATCTACATGTAGTACTTGGCGTATTTGGAATTGTTACCGCTTGTGTACCATCATTTGGCGTAGCTGCTAAAAGTGTAGACCACGTAGTGCCTCCATCAGTAGAAATTAAAATATCTACATTGGCACAATTCACACCATTGGCGGTTGTTCCGGCTACAGCCCATGTTATGGTTTGCGAACTTCCACCAACAAAGGAAACTGCCGTATTTTGTGAAGTTACAGAAAAAGGACCTGCAGTTCCGTTTACGGTTACCACCATATCATCGCTTCTATTTGCGGCTCCTCCAGCTCTGTTATCGCGCACTGTCAATCTAAAGTTTAACGTTCTGGCTACCGATGACAAAGCCTCTACTGTAATTTCAGATCCTGCTGTGGTGGTAGCACCAGTGAGCACACTTTGCATACGAGGGAAATATCGTGTTGGTGAAGTAGTTGGCGGATAAGACCTAAAGTTAACCCCAGTTGTTTTGGTTGCACTTGGAGCAGCAGTAGTCGTTTGAGAATTGAATTGTTCCCAACAATACGTTAGAGCGTCTCCATTAGCATCAGTACCAGAACCTGTCAACATAAACGGAGTACTTCTTGGAATGGTATAGTCTAACCCTGCATTTGCTGTTGGAACTGCATTGCCAGTAGGTGTATTGGTTTGGCACGTTTTTGCCTTTACATTATTGGTAACTTGTTGTATACTAACCGCATGGAAATAAGCATCGGAATTGGACTGCACATCGGCATTAGTAATTCCAGCATAACCCATAATAGTAGATCCTGAACCAGGTTCCATGTGCACTCCTGTTCCCTCATTGCTGATAGTAAAAGTGTGATTACCGCCAAACTGATGTCCCATTTCATGGGCTACATAATCAATATCAAATGTATCACCTGTTGGAACAGTACTTGAAGTGAAAGCGCTTCCTTTAGAACCATTCACACAAACACACCCAATACATCCAGCATTCCCATTGTTTCCGGCTTGTACAAACACGTGTCCTACGTCATAATTGGCCTCACCAATTACCGATGTTAGTGTACTCTGTAATTGCGTATTGTAACTGGTAGTGTATGGATCAGTTGCAGCATTGGTATAAATAACCAAATCTGTGTTGGCAATTAGTACCATACGAACCGCAAAATCTTTTTCAAACACTCCGTTAACACGTGTCATCGTATTATTGATGGCCGCCAATGCTAATGCTTTTGTTCCTCCAAAATAAGCGGTGTACTCACCTGTTGTAGAAATGGCCAAGCGGAACGTTCGAAGAGTAGCGTCATCAGCGTTTCGCAACGCCATGCCCTCAGTAACTTGGGTGTTCATTTGATCAATCACACCACATTCAAATTTAGTAAAAGCCGCTTTTTTATCCGACTTTCTGAATACGGAGTAAGTGGTTAAATCTTGCGAAAATGGCTCAATAAAAACAGCTGGTTTGTCCGCATTTAGAACCATCGACTTGAACCCAAGCGGAGAAACACTAAAATAAGCCGTAGAGGTTGGATTATCAATCCCTATTCCGATATACGATTTAATCTCTGGATACCTTGCTGCTAAAGCAGGATCCATAATTGAATTTTCATACACACTGAATCGTTCAGTAATTCCTTCAGCATTAGGCAAGGTGATCACTACCGACGAGTTCTTTAACGTTGCAGTCCTTGCAGGTGATTGAGCCAAACTCGCTTTGAGTCCTTCCACATTCAAATCGTAAAGATTATTCTGAGGCAACTGTATTCTACTTTCCAATTGAGCTGCATTGGATCGAGTAGATTTGGCCCAAAATGAATCTTTTTGTTGCGCGAAAGCAAAACTCGTCATCGCTAATAACGCAACAGTTAGTAAATTGTACTTCATAATAAATTGGGTTTTTGGTTAAAAATAGAATATCGAAATTATAGAAGTTTGGCTGTTGATTTTTCAATAATTAAAAAAAGATATTAACAAATCGATGAAATGCACGTTATTTTATTGAGATAATAGTATATTTTACCAAAAAACACTAAGAATAGCATATTTTCCCTCATAATTTTCTTATAAAACCAAAAAATATTATTTTTAAAGAAAAAAAATGCAGTTAAGTTATTGGGAAATCAAGAATTGGTTTACAAATGTAGATTACACCATAGTTGGAAGTGGGATTGTAGGATTGCATTGTGCGTTATACCTCCGTGAACGTTATCCGAACAGTAAAATATTAGTACTTGAAAAAGGCATACTTCCACAAGGTGCCAGTACAAAAAATGCAGGTTTTGCTTGTTTTGGAAGTTTGTCTGAAATAATTGATGATTTAAAAAACCATTCGGAAGAAGAAGTAATTCAATTGGTGCAAAAACGTTGGAACGGTTTGCAATTACTTCGAAAAAGACTTGGTGATTCGGTCATCGATTTTAAACCCTACGGTGGTTACGAACTTTTCCTAAAAGAAGACGAAGACACTTACAACGAATGTTTAGCGAAACTTTCGTTTATTAACGCGCTTTTAAAACCTTTGTTCAAGAGCGATGTTTTCAGTAAAGAAGTCGATCGTTTCGGATTTGGCAACAGTAATGATTACACTATTTTTAACCCGTATGAAGCACAAATCGACACTGGAAATATGATGCAAGCTTTATTAAAAGAAGCTGTATCGAACCATATTCTTATTCTTAACCAAGCTACCGTAACCTCCTTTACTGAAAAAAGCGATAGCGTGGATGTAGTTGTCAACGATTTTTCATTTTGTACCAAGAAACTATTATTTGCTACGAATGGATTTGCTCAAAAATTAACTAACAACGCACTAAAACCCGCTAGAGCACAAGTTTTGATAACCAAACCCATTTCTAATTTAGATTTAAAAGGAACCTTTCATTTGGATAAAGGCTACTACTATTTTAGAAATTTTGAAAACCGAATTCTGTTGGGTGGTGGTCGAAATTTAGATTTTGATGGCGAAACAACTACGGATTTGTCACAAACTGAAAAAATCCAAAATAAATTGGAAGAGTTATTAAAAAATGTAATTTTACCAAATCAAGCCTTCGAAATTGAGCACCGATGGAGTGGAATAATGGGAATTGGCGCTAGTAAAACGCCTATCGTTTCTCAGTTATCTGAAAATGTATATTGTGGTGTTCGTCTGGGCGGAATGGGCGTTGCCATTGGTAGTATTATAGGAAAAGAATTAGCTGATTTAGTGTAAAAAGATGATAAAAAAAATTTTTAGTTGGATAAAAAAAGCCCTGTTATGGTTTTTCGGAATTTCTATTTTTTTGGTAATTCTTTTCAAATGGGTGCCTGTCCCTTTTACACCTTTGATGGTGACTCGAATAATTGAAAATAAAATGGATGGAAAAGATGCCATTTTTAGTCACGATTGGGAATCATTGGAACATATCTCTCCCAACTTACAAAAAGCGGTAATAGCAAGTGAAGATGGTCTTTTTTTGAAACACCATGGTTTTGATTTTGAAGCCATGAAAAAAGCTTTTGAAAACAATAACAAAGGCAGAAAACTAAAAGGCGGAAGCACGATCTCGCAACAAACAGCCAAAAACATCTTCTTGTGGCAAGGAAGAAGCTACATTCGAAAAGGATTAGAAGCCTATTTTACCGTACTAATAGAGGTTATTTGGGGAAAAGAACGGATTATGGAAGTATACCTCAACAGTATTGAGATGGGAAATGGTATTTATGGAGCAGAAGCAGCAGCCCAACATTGGTACCGTAAAAGTGCATCAAACCTATCAC
>CAZAJH010000145.1:0-5267 GCA_964485385.1 uncultured Flavobacterium sp. | reverse complement strand
ATTGACAAATCGATAAGGGTCTATGGAACCACCAAAATTCATCGCCAATTTATCCTCAAAAAATGAAGTTCCACCATTAAAAGCAATTGTACTCCACTCTTTTAATCTTAAATTATAGCCCGCACCGAAATTCAAACGAAGCAGCTGGATTTTTTTGGCTTCAGTTTGAGTTGAATCGGAATCCGTTACTTTAGCCTCAAATAAATGGCCAAGGGCAAAATTCACGGCATGTGATTCAACTAAATTGGGAGCGCCATAAATTCCACCATCAAATCGAGTATAAAATTGGTATTCGCTAAGGGTATTTGGCCCTGAAAAACGATTGTAACTTCGTGCTACTTCATATCGTTCTTGGTAGCGATCAAATTTTGGTATATAGCTGTGCGAAACACTGGGAGTTACTGTATGGCGAATGGCTTTTACCTTCTTGGTTTCTCCAAAGTCATACATACCATAAACAGTAGTGGATAAGCTATTGGCAAAGGAATAAGTTCGGAATGAATCAAAACCATTCACCCGATCTGTCACCACTTGATTGGTTACAAAATCAGTATATTTTTCTATGGTTTGCAAATACCAAACTTCCCTGTAATTGATGGATGAATTAACATTAAAATGTTTCAATACCTTGAAGTTAGTACTTAACGGAATATCGTGTTGAAAACCTGTTGTACCTTCTTTAAACATTTCCGATTTAAAGAAAAGTGAGTCAGTAGTAACATATGAGTTACTACCAATTACCGAATACTGAATGTTAATATTTTCTAAGATGCCTTTTTTAGGTTTTGAATCATTTGCAAAAGGAAAAATACGATCAACATTAACGGTCAAAGTTGGCAAGGTCATGTTGATGCTTTCGGTATTGGTGTTTTGCGAATGCGTGGCAGTTAAAGCAATATTAACTTGAGGAATAGTAGTTAAAGTTTTGGTGTAGGAAATAGAAGAATTCAACGTATTATTCAAATTTGAACCTACGTTGACTTGGTTTAGCGACTGACGAAAATACTGGCTACTTCCCAAGTTTACAGAGGATGAAAATCTAGAATTGGGATTTGACTTACCATCTTTATTGTGTGACCACTGAATGTTGTAAATTTTGCTTCGAGCATAACCAGGAAATCCTCGCTCACCATCTATTAAATTTTCAAATCTGAAATTAAAGTTGCCATTATATCTATACCGATTGGCATAACTGGTTTCAAAGCGTAAGGCATAACTTCCGTTGGTGTAGTAGTCACCTAAAATGGCCAAATCGTAATAATCACTCAAAGCAAAATAATAACCTCCATTTTGTAAGGTATAACCGCGTTGTTGTGTGTAGTTGTAATTCGGAATAATGATACCCGAACGTGCCTTTTCAGTCATAGGGAAAAAAGCAAACGGCAATGCTATTGGTGTTGGTACGTTGTAAATCCACATATTGGTGAATCCTACTACGATTTTTTTCTTGGGAACAAATTTTACTTTATTGGTTAAAAAATAATATTCAGGATCCTCAATATTCTCAGATGTAGTAAAGCGAGCCCCTTTCATAAAATACACGGAGTCGTTTTCTTTTTTGGAAATAGCGGCTTTAACTCGAAATTCGCCTTGTTCGGTTTTAGAATTCCATACCAATGCTTTTTTAGATTTGGTATTAAATCGAATCGAATCGGGTTCTATTACATTAGCTCCTTGCTTAAATACAGGGTATTGGTAGTATTTTCCGGTAGAATCCTTTAATCGACCGGCGTATATTTCATTTTTATTGTAGTCAAAAACAATCTTTCCTGCCTTCAATTCGTAATCTTGGTAGTACAATTCGGCCCCATCATTGAGGATTAATATTTTTTTCTTTTGATCAAAACGAGCATAATCCTTGGCTTTGTAAACGACTTTTCCTTCTAAGTATTTCTTTCCAACTTTGATGGAATCTACTTTAATGGTATCACTAGTTGACACCGATGTTATTTCACCTACTTCGGGTTTTTTAGGAGTATCTCGTTGATTTTTAGCGGGTATGGGCGTCGAATTTTTAGGCAAATCTTGTGCGACCATTTTTCCAGACGAAATTGTTAGGAAAATTGCTGATAAAACGATATAAAATAAGTTTGTACGCAAAGGTTTAAATACTATTTTTGTAAAATGATGGCTTGATTTTTGTCTTACCAAACGTAATCTAAATTTTGGCCAAAAATAAGTAAATAATACTTTTAAAGATAGTTCGTTTTAATTAAAATTAACTTTTACGAATGAAATTGAACCATAAAAACACGCTGTTACTACTAATTCTAAATTTAGTGTTCTGTACTTCAGCCTTTTCGCAGTCGGGACAAAAATTTAAAGTAGCATTAGACGCAGGTCACGGAGCGCACGATTTTGGGGCTGTTTATCATGGTCATATTGAAAAAAATATCGCACTAGCTGTTGTGTTAAAAGTCGGAAAGATTTTAGAGAAAAACCCGAATATAGAGGTAATTTACACCCGAAAAACCGATGTTTTTATTGATTTAGTAGAACGTGCCAACATTGCCAATCGGGCCGATGCTAATATTTTTGTCTCCATTCACTGTAATGCCAATAAAAATACCGCTGCCGATGGTTCGGAAACGTATGTGATGGGTTTGAATAAAAATGCGTCTAATTTAGAGGTTGCAAAAAAGGAAAACTCGGTTATTACCCTCGAAAAAGATTACAAGCAAAAATACGAAGGTTTTGATCCAAATTCTCCCGAATCTTTGTTTAGTGTGACTTTGATTCAAGAAGAATACCTTGAAAACAGTATTGCTTTAGCTGGAAAAGTACAAGAAAATTTCCGAAATTACATCGGTCAAAAAGACCGCGGAGTAAAACAGGCACCGTTCATGGTTTTACACAAAGCCTTTATGCCAAGGGTTTTAATCGAAATGGGATTTATTTCAAATCCAACAGAAGGGGCTCGTTTGGATTCTGAAGAAGGACAACAAGAAATAGCGCAAAGTATCGCAGATGCAATCGTTAGCTACAAAAAAGAATTTTTTGGAGAAGGTACAAACGAACCCGTTATCGAAAAGCCAACACCAAGAAAGGTGGAAACACCAGTTGTTAAAAAGAAGGATACTGTTGTAACGGAAAAGCCGAAACCTGTTGCGGACAGCAGCGGTACTATTTTTAAAGTGCAATTGTCAGCAAGCAGTAAAAAACTCGATTTGAAGCCTTCTAATTTCAAAGGATTAAAGAATGTTTCGAGCATGTATGAAAATAAGATTTACAAGTATACGTACGGCGAAACATCGGATTACGATAATGCCAAAAAATTGCTGCAAGAAGCCAAAGAGAAAGGTTTTTCAACCGCTTTTTTAATCGCTTTCAAAGACGGTAAGAGCATCAATATCAAAGAAGCCATAAAATAAAATTATTAAAATCAAACTATTTTGAAACTATCACGTGAAATTAAAACAGCTGTATTGGTTATTTCTGCCATTCTATTGTTTATCTGGGGTTACAGCTTTTTAAAAGGAAGGGATTTGTTTACCAACTACAAAACATTGTATGTGGAATACAAAAACGTGGAAGGACTAGCCATTTCTGCGCCAGTTACTATCAATGGTTTGGTGGTAGGAAAGGTGAGTGCTATGAAAATCAATACAAAATCAGGAAACGTAATCGTAGAAATGCAAATTACAACTGATTTTCCAATCGCCAAAACTAGTATTGCTGAGATTTATTCTTCAAGTCTTATAGTGTCTAAGAAATAATCGATTGGAACCCTTGAAAGATAAAATTGAAAAGTTATTAGACAATGCTAATACTATGCTTGAAGGTGTCAATCAAATTTTGGACAACAAATCAAAAGAAAATTTGCGTCACACCTTAGCTACGCTGGATCAAACTATGAATGAATTTCACGTCGCTTCGCAACAACTCAACGGCATTCTTTCAGACAACAAATCGAAAATAGGCAATGCGGTAACCAATTTGGATAAAACAGTGGGTAATTTTAATAAAATTTCAACCGATTTGGAAAAAGCAAATATCGGTGGATTGGTTCAAAATCTGCAAAAAACATTAGATAATGTAAACGGTATTATGGGTAATATCGATTCGGGTAAAGGCACTATGGGTAAACTAGTAAACGACGAAGCACTGTATACTAATTTGTCCAAAACATCAAAAGAATTGGAGTTGCTGTTACAAGATTTACGTCTCAATCCAACTCGATATGTTAATGTTTCCTTGTTTGGCAAAAAGAATAAGCCATACGTGGCACCTGTAAATGACACTATAAAATAGAAATTATGGCTCTACTATCGACTTTGTTTTTCGCTTTAATTTTACTAATTGGATTTGGTTATTTTACTATTAATGTTAAAAAACTCATCCGAAACATCAAACTAGGTAAAGATATCGACCGCTCAGACAACGCCTCCGAACGTTGGAAAAATATGATGATGGTCGCTTTGGGACAATCCAAAATGGTGAAAAGACCACTAGCAGGATTTCTTCATATAATTGTGTATATTGGCTTTGTAATCATTAATATAGAGTTGTTAGAAATCATCATTGATGGTTTATTTGGTACCCATAGAGTCTTTGCTTTTATGGGTGGATTTTACGATTTTTTAATCGGCTCCTTCGAAATTCTAGCGTTATTAGTTTTAGTAGCGGTAGTGGTTTTTTGGTTACGAAGAAATGTGGTTAAACTTGATCGTTTTGCAAGTAAAGACCTCGACGGAAAACCCCGCAATGATGCCAACTACATCCTTTATTTTGAAGTGGTATTGATGTCATTATTTTTGCTGATGAATGCCGCTGATTTGCACCTGCAAAGCCTACCAGAAGTTTTTGGTCATTATGAAAAGGCAGGATCATTTCCTGTTTCGCAATTTCTGACACCTCTATTTGACGGGATGAGCAATCAAGTGGTACATTTACTAGAAAGAACCTTTTGGTGGTTGCACATCATCGGTATTCTAGTTTTCTTAAATTACCTTTATTTTTCAAAACATTTACACATTTTATTGGCGTTTCCAAACACGTATTATGCCGATTTGAATGCCAAAGGAAAAATAGACAACTTAGAAAGTGTTACCAACGAAGTAAAATTGATGATGGATCCCAATGCGGATCCTTATGCTGCGCCACCAGCTGATGCTGTGCCCAGTAAATTTGGTGCTAGCGACGTTCACGATCTCAATTGGGTACAATTGCTCAATGCATACACTTGTACCGAATGTGGTCGATGTACTTCGGCTTGCCCAGCCAATCAAACCGGCAAAAAGTTATCGCCTCGTAAAATTATGATGGAT
>CAZAJH010000144.1:0-5273 GCA_964485385.1 uncultured Flavobacterium sp. | reverse complement strand
AGTTTGCCCATCAAATGTTTGCAACAAGAATATCCTAATAAATTGGGGCAATTGTTAATTGATAGCACCGAACTTCAATCGCCCAAAAAATTGCATCCTGCGTTTTATGGCTGTTTCGATTGGCATTCCTCGGTACACGGACATTGGAGTTTAGTGTATTTATTGAAGCGATACCCAAACTTAGCTCAAAAAGAAGAAATCATGGCCAAGTTAAAAGCCAATTTATCAAAAGAAAATGTGCAAGTTGAGGTAGATTATTTATCCAAGAAGCACGAAAAATCGTTTGAGCGAACTTATGGTTGGAATTGGGTTTTGAAATTACAATTGGAATTGGAAACCAGCAGTGAACCTTTTGCCCAAGAGTTGGCTCAAAATTTGAAACCATTGTCTAATTTAATCATCGAACGATATATTGAATTTTTACCTAAATTATTGTATCCCATACGTGTAGGAACACATTCCAATTCGGCCTACGGACTCACCCATGCATGGGATTATGCTGTCTATTCTAAGAATAGGGCTCTACAACAGAGTATTAAAAATAACGCTATTCGTTTGTATCAAAATGATCAAAATTGCCCTTTTAATTGGGAACCAAGCGGTACCGATTTTCTTTCACCTTGTCTCGAAGAAATGGCTTTAATGCAACGAATTTTACCCCAAAAAGAGTTTCTGATTTGGCTGAAACAATTTGCGCCACAGCTTTTTAGCAAAAAGTTTTCGTGGGAAGTAGCGCGAGTTTCTGACCGAACCGATGGTCATTTGGTTCATTTGGATGGATTGAATTTTAGTCGAGCGTGGAATTTATACCATTTGATTCATCAATATCCGAAAGAGTTTTCTCACCTCAAAACCATAGCAGATAATCATTTTACATTTTCATTGCCGTCGATAGTAGATGGTAATTACGAAGGGGAACATTGGTTGGCTTCTTTTGCATTGAGGGCTTTTGAAGAAAAGAAATAAAAAAAGGTCGTCTAACCAGGACGACCTTTTTCGTTTTGAATTTTAACCAATTTAAACCAATAAACCATTTTTTAACTAGTCAAAGATAGTAATATTATCGATAAAACAAACAAAAAAATCGATAAAATGCATAATATTGATATATATGAAAGTTAAATAGTACAAAAATATACTTTTTTGGCACTTTGTCGAATAAAAAAAGCTGCCCTTATCGACAGCTTTTTTAAAATCTCATGCAAATGATTAGTTCTTGATGACTTGAATCACTTTTGATGCATTTTCTGAAATCAACTTTACTAGATAGGTTCCGCAGGTAAACTTTGAAAAATCAATTTGCGCTTCACTTTGGTTGATGCGCTTCGCATACAACTCTTGTCCCAGAAGGTTCAATATTGTAATCGTTTCGATATTATTTAGTGCTTTTATATGCAATACATTGTCAACAGGATTAGGATACTGTATAACTTCTAAAGAATCAAATGCCACATTTGACATGGATTGATATAATGTAAATGATTTGATTTCACGACAGCCATTGCTGTTTTCTACACTCACATAAATAACTTGTCCGTCAAAACCATTGTACGCGTTTGGATTGCTAATTTGGTTATTTACATTTTGTGCATCCACGAAAGTGTTGTAAAAATAAATTTCATATTCAACAGCATTTTGACCATTCAGAATAGTGGAAATGTTATTGGTTAAATCAAATGTTAGATTAGAACTGTACAAGTCAACGGGATTGTCGATTGGCAAAGGAGGATAAAGTTCAACTAAAAACGAATCATTAATTTCTCCGTTATTGGGAAATTTCATTTTAACGCTATATTCACCAGCTTCAGAAACATCATAGAAATAACTAGTAGCATTGGCTATCAATACACTATTTTTATACCATTCGTAGGTAGCACCTGTAATTGGCATTTCACCCAAGTTTATTCTTCTTACGTCACCATTGCACAATGCTCCTCCGTTTGCCACCGTAAAGTCTTTGTAATTTTCATACACTGAATCGTACATTCCACGAAGCTGTTGGCCCAAATCAAAACTTCCTTCACTTATAAATACACCCGAATCTAATGCAGAATCGTTTCGGTCAGCAACAACCAGTTTCATATGGTAGGTATGATTAGGTGTCACATTTGCTGAAGCCGTCATCAAAACGGTTTGACCATTAAAATTGGTTGGAGATAGGTTGGGATTTAGCCCTTCAGGAAGCAGAAAATAGTTGCCGAAATACTGCGGATTAACAGAAGGACATCCTGAGTTGTTATTGGAGTTTCGAATTGTCACTATCGAAATTGGGCTACTAGTATTGGGAACTAGAGCGATGTTTTGAACCGGTGTTCCGGCTGTTACATCATTGACAAAAAAAGCAAAAGCATCAGAAAAAGAGCATTGGTAGAGTCCGTATTCTTCAGAAGCAAAGACAAAATTAAAACTCATATTACTAACAAGGGGAATAAAATCAAATTCAATAATGGTAGCATTATTGAATGAATTCAACCCTGGGTCAATGCCCAATCCGTCAATATAATTAAAAAGTTGTATATCGCCAGGCCAACTTCCATTGTTTAGAGTGCTGTTGTTCGGGCCAACTGCAGCGGAAGCACTGCCCGAAACTAACAAAACACCTGAGCTAATCGGTAGATACGTATTAGTATTGGTAAAATACCCTATTCCATTCACAGATCCAAAATTACTTCCCGTACTCCAGCTGATATTTGTAATCACTCCTGAGCCAGTGCTACTTGAGGAACCAAACAAAACATTTTGAACCAATTGCGGTACAGTGTATTGGGATGTATTTACGTTAATGGGTTGTGCGTTGGATAAATAAAAAGCGCAAAAAGCACCAATTTGGAGTAAAAGTTTCTTCATAGCATTGTTGTGTTGGATTAAAAGTTGTTAAGAAAGTATAAAGGTAAGAATAATTAGTAATCCCAATTTCATACTTTTGCAAAAAAAAATTGAATGCCACGCGAAGTACAGTTACAAGTTGCTCCAGAAGTAGCGGCGAGCGATAGTTTGCTCAAAGAGCATATCGCCAAAGTACTTGCAATTGCCGTGAACGACATTGAGTATATTGTTCCAGTCAAACGCTCAATCGACGCAAGGCAAAAAAATATCAAAATCAACTACAAGGTTACTGTTTTTCGCAAAGGAGAACATTTTAGTCCCTCCAAAATAGAGCTGCCCAACTATCAAAATGTTTCAAACGCCGAAGAAGTGATTGTGGTTGGCGCTGGTCCGGCCGGATTGTTTGCTGCTTTGCAGTTGATTGAGCTAGGATTGCGACCAATAGTCATAGAGCGCGGAAAAGATGTCCGTGGTCGTCGCCGTGATTTAAAAGCCATCAATCGCGATCATCTCGTAAATGAAGATTCGAATTATTGTTTTGGTGAAGGTGGGGCAGGTACGTATTCGGATGGTAAATTGTATACGCGGTCAAAAAAAAGAGGCGATGTCGATCGTATTCTACGCCTTTTGGTAGCCTTTGGCGCTTCGGACGATATTCTTGTTGAAGCCCATCCACACATAGGAACTAATAAATTACCCCAAATTATTCAGGATATTCGCCAAAAAATTATAGAGTGCGGTGGTAGTGTGCTTTTTGAGACTCGGGTAACGGATTTAGTGATAGCTAATGCTACTTTTAAAGGAGTCGTGACGCAAAAGGGTGATGTTATCGAAGCAGCCAATGCAATTCTTGCCACTGGGCATTCGGCCAGAGATATTTTTGAATTGTTGGATAGAAAAAAAATTCATATCGAAGCCAAACCCTTTGCTTTGGGGGTTCGGGCTGAACATCCACAAGAATTGATTGATCGCATTCAATACAGTTGTGATTTTAGAGGTGAGTTTTTACCGCCATCACCTTATTCGATAGTCAAGCAAGTAAACGGCAGAGGAATGTACTCGTTTTGTATGTGTCCGGGTGGTGTGATAGCTCCTTGTGCTACTAGTCCGGGTGAAGTAGTTACCAATGGCTGGTCGCCATCCAAAAGGGATCAGGCTACTGCCAACTCAGGAATTGTGGTTGAACTTCGGTTGGATGATTTTAAACCATTTGCCAAACACGGCGCTTTGGCCGGAGTTGAGTTTCAGAAAGCGATCGAACAGAAAGCATTTTATTTAGCTGGATCGACTCAAAAAGTGCCAGCGCAACGAATGGTTGATTTTGTACAAAGTAAAACCTCTGCATCCATACCCAAAACATCCTATGTACCCGGAACCACATCGGTTGAGCTAGGGCAGGTTTTTCCGGGATTTCTAACCCAAATCATGCGTGAAGGATTTGCACAATTTGGCAAATCAATGAACGGATACTTGACTAATGAGGCTATTTTACACGCACCAGAAAGCAGAACCTCTTCACCCGTTCGCATTCCGAGAGATCATGAAACCTTGGAGCATGTTCAAATAAGAGGTTTGTATCCTTGCGGTGAAGGTGCCGGTTATGCCGGAGGCATTGTGTCGGCTGCTATTGATGGCGAAAAGTGTGCTATTAAAATTGGAGAGAAAATAAAAAATAAAAAAAAATAATAAAAAAAGTAGGGAGAAGCAATTTACAGTTGTCTAAGTATTAAAGAAAGAGAATTACTAGAAAAAAATTGGGAAAAATTGCTATGAAAAAGAAATTACAACCAAGAAAATTGTTATGAAAAAGAAGTGCTGTGAAAAAGGAAATGCTATGAAAATGAATTCATTACAAAAAATTGCTATGAAAAAAGATTATGTAGTAATTCTCTTCTTTCTTTTTGTTTTCGGATTGTATTCGTGTACAGATGGTGATCCGATTGAAAAAGAATTTGAAACTACCAAAAGTGTTAGTTTGAGGTATGCGCTCAACCAAATCAAAAAAGACAATGGTATTGATGGACGGAATGCACTTGCCACTTCTTGTTTTAACTTTGTTTATCCGTTACGACTTACTTACAACAATGGAACTGATGTTACCGTTTCTTCTTTCGATGGATTGTTGAATTTGTTGTCCAGTGAAAATCAATATTTGTACATTGACGCGATTTCCTTTCCTTTTGAAGTAGCGTCAAATGCCGGAGCTCAGTCATTGCCAATTTTTGATGAAACTGGTTTTCAAAATATGTTGGATAATTGTGGTGTATCGGACTTTAATGATTACATCATGAACGGTACTTGTTACGATTTTATATTTCCGTTCACGGTTATTAATCATTCACATCAAACGGCTGTGATGAACAACCACAACCATCTGATGAGTATGATTACACAAAGTAATGGTAGTTACATACTAGATTTGGTGTATCCTTTTACAGTTTCAAAGA
>CAZAJH010000143.1:0-5293 GCA_964485385.1 uncultured Flavobacterium sp. | reverse complement strand
AAAATAGGAGTAAAAAACAAAATCATAAGTGCTACAATTCCAAATATACCATGCTCAGCAAGAAGACGTGTGATTTCGTCATGAGAAGCATAAAGAAAACCGTATTTTTCTGTTCGAATATCCGTTCCCTTTCCTACACCAATTCCGAAAAAAGGGTTGTCTAAAAACCACGTTATCTCTTCATCAACTAATTGGCCTCTTCCAGATAACTTGTCTTTCTTTTCAATACCAGCTGCGTTTTTTCCTGCATACCTTTTATCGATAAGACCTCCTGTTACTATCGAGGTATAAGACCAAATAAACAAGGATAGGACAACAAAAACACCCATAAAATAGTTGATAATAATTTTCTTTTTTGAGTATTTATACACAAAGAAAATAAAAATCAATATCATGATAAAACCCGTTATCATTCCGCCTCTCGAAAACGTCAGCAATCCTCTATAACCTAGATAAAACGTTACAATCAAATTAATTACAAATATGAATTTTGTTCTAGAGTGCAATAAAATTCTAGAAAAGAAAATGAACATCCCCAAACCAAAAATTGTTGCAACTTGGTTAGGACCAAAACCACCTGAGAGATCGGAGTTGGAAGCTGTACTCGTTAAAACCTCTTTGATATTTGGCGTATACAATTCGGTGTAAACGGCCGCTGAAATTGTGGGTAGTCCCAAAACTAGTAATATACTTCCAATGGCTTCTATGTCTACTTTCCTTCCAAATGTATAGAGTGCAGCAACGGCCAAACAGACTGAACCTGAGAGGTTAAAGGCAATTCTTTTTCTAAAATCGACAAATAAATCTAAAGTTTCAGTGGCTACTATTATTCCGGGAATTAACATAATTAGGAATAAAATGAAAGGAACTGCAGTCTTGGTGATACCCGAATAGATGTAACCGAGGGCCATAAAAAACATGACACTATACTTGGCAAACTCATGATTGGGATTACCATTAGTCATTCGTAAAAAAACCTCACTCCCAACTATGTAAGCACAAACATACAGTACTTCTTCGTGTTTATTCTGTTTTTTTATAACCACAAACAGACCTACAATAATAATCAAGAAACTATATACTTTGGCTAAAATAGGAGCGTTAAATACTATTACCCCAAGTAAAAAATGAGATACTATTAAAATAAGGTAATTTTTTTCTTTATTCTGCATCTATCGTTTGCAACCAATTTAAGTAATTGTGTAGAACAGCCTCTTCAGAAAAATGATTCTCAATAGTCTCGAATAATTGGGTTGCGAGACGAACTCGAAGAGCCTCATTTTCGATTAATTGAAGGACTGAATCGGTAAAAAAAGTAACATCCTCTTTACTGCCAATAAACCCATTTTTTCCATTTTCAATGAAACTAGGTATTTCGCCAACCGCAGTAGTTACTAATGGTTTTTTATTCAAACCATATTCTAAAATAGCTACTGGCAAACCTTCTGACTGCGATGTTAAAATGGCAATATCTGCTTGTTCCATAATATTTTTCACATCGTTGCATGAACCGTAAATAAAAACATGGTTTTCTAGCTGATAGTTTTTGATCTGGTTTTTTACTTTTGACGAATAGTCATCATGAAAATCTTTTCCAACCAAATGAAAACTCCACAACGGTTGTTTTTGCATTACTGTTTTAGCCACCTCAAGCAAGAAAAAATGGTTTTTTTGAAACCGTAAATTGGCCAAGCACAGTATTCTTTTTCCTTCATTTCCGTGCAATTTTGTACTTGCCTCCGATTCATTTTCAAAGGAAGTAAAATTCGGTAAATAAACAACTCGGCTGCAATTGAGTTCGTGCTCTGCCCATTTTTTTAGCTTGTCGTTAACCACAACAATTCCGCTAAAGAAATAAGAAGTCACTTTGAGTATAAACGATTTTTGTTTACTCACAAATTCACTCAACCCATTGTGATCGTGCCAAATAATTTTGATTTTTGGTAAAACGAGCTTGGTCAAAAACGCAATAAAAAAAGAACTACTGTGTGCTTGCAAATGAGAAATTTGGTGCTGTTTACAGATTTTTTTTAACCGAAAAACGGCTTTAAAATCAAACTTATGTTTTCTTTCGAGAAAAAAATAGCCAACACCCGAATTTATTTTATTCTTCAAAAAACCTTCCTTTCTGGTGGCTACGATTCCCGAATATTCAATCCTTTCTGCTAGGGCATTAGCATAGTTGACAGCCATTCGTTCGGCTCCGCCAATTTCGAGTGAGTCAATTACTTGAAGAATTCTCATTTACTGCTTAATTTGCCTCCAAATTTACCTATTGTATACTGATGAAACTAATAAAAAAATAAAAATTACATTTTTTGAATACAAAATACCACTCCGAATCGAGTTGATTGCTGTTAAAAAAAAGATAGTTACGCTTGGAGTTTTCCAAAAAGGCTAGTGCGCTACCATTTTATTTATTTCGGATTCAAAAAAATCCAGCGTAAATTGAGTAGACCAATTGTACGCTAGTTGTAATTTTTCTTGGTAAAGTTCTGGTTGTTGAATCAATTCTAAAATTGATTGTGTATCGCGGTCCAAATTGGTCGACAAGAGAAGTCCTCTATTGCCATCATCTAACATATCTGACACACAGGAAACAGCCGTTGAAGCAGGAAGGCAACCCCAAAACATGGCTTCAGCTATTACCTTTGGCCAACCTTCACTTTTGGATGGTAATAGCAAAAAATGGCTTCTCTTGTAAATCGTTTTCATCTCATCGCGATGAGCAACACCTTTCAAAAAAACATTATTTTGCAGTTGGTTAGTCTGAATCCAATGCATAAGATTTGCTTTTTCAGCACCATGACCATACATTTCGAGTTGACATGGTACTCCTTTTTGCAAAAGCTGTTGCACCAACTCTATGGCATATTGAGGTTGTTTGCCTTTGGTAAGTGTTCCCACAAAAATAAATCGCAACAACTCATTGGTGTGTTTGGGAACAAAAGGTGCTATTTCGCTTCTTTTGTATGTGGCTGTAAAAAAAGGCTTGCAATTTTTGGACAAATTTTTCCAATTACCATATACTAGAGTTTGGCAATTATGAGTAAAAAAAGTACTACTCAAAATGGACTTTTGAATCCGGTAACTCAACGGTTGTTTGGATTGTGGATCCCAATTTCCAGCATACTTGGCTGTCTTTTTTTTAAATGGAAAAAAAACTTGAACAATACATCCGAGCAATCCCATGTTTCCAGGACATCTCAAGTGAATATGATTGGCTTTAAAAAAACAAATAAAAAGTTTACATAGAATCAGTGGTATACTAAAAATAGCTTGAATACTTTTTTTGGGCGTAATGAATGAAAACTCTGGAACGCTAATGAACTCAATATGATCATGCTGGTAATACTGATGAATTTCTGTAGCAGGGTAACTTTTGAGAGGTGCAATAACCGTTAGTTTATCAACCTTGCTAATCCAAACATTCATTTCGTTGATGTAAGGCGCATAACCATAGTACTTATTGTTGGATTGTGTATGAACAACGTGGGTTACAATAAGAAAATTCATATTACGATTGAATTAGACGATTAAAAAAAGTGGTGTTTTTTTGAACGATCACTTCAAGAGCGTACTTTTCAAGAATATACTCTCTTGCTCTTTTTTCGATTGAAGCAACCTGATTCTCATTGTCAAAAACCCACAAAATTTTTTGAGCGATATCCTTTGGGTTTAGTGGATCGCAAAGCAAACCCGTAACCAATTCTTGAATAGTTTCGCTTCCGGGCCCTTTATTGGTAAAAATAACCATTTTTTGCATTGCCATTGCCTCTGGAGCAACCAAACCTTGCGTTTCCATGTGTGAGGGAAAAACACAAACGTGTGCTCTGGCATATTTTTGGGGAACTTCATGGTAATTAATTAAGCCATGAAAGTGAATGTCTTTGGCCAAAGTACCCAATGCGGGCAACTCTTCTCTTTTTAGCATTTCGATGTACGAACTTCCATCAGGAAAAAACCAATCTCTGCCATAAATTTCAAGAGTAGCTTGCGGATACTTTTCTTTTACAATCGGAAAAGATTGAACCAGTTGTCGAACACCTTTTTTTTCGCAAACACTTCCAACAAAAACAATACTAAAGCGATCAACAGCGCAAGCAATTGGACTAAAAAAATTGGTATCAATCGGGTTGTGAATGAGTTCCACTATTTTGTTGTGGTAACTGAGGTATTTTTCGGTATGTGATTTTACATAATTAGAGATTGCTATAAATGCATCTGCTTTTTTGAACGAGCGTTTTTCTTGAAAACCTTTCCAAAATTTGATTTTTCTGTTTTCAGCTTCCGCAAAAAAATGATGGCCTCCGTGCAATCGGATAATGTATTTTATGGAAGGAATTTTATCTAAAAAAGCCAACCCCAACTCGCTCGTTTCTACTATTGATACTGGATTAACTTGATGGATTTCAGCAATTTTTTTACTAATGGCTTTGGCTCCAAAATACCAACCAAAACCTCTTTTATTGAAATACGATAAGCGGTACACTTTGACGCCATGATCTTCTTCGTATTCGTACACATTAGTATAATTTAATCCTACTACAGTCACTTGAATACCATTGGCCACCAATCTTGGGGCAATCGTTTTTAAAAAGCTACCAATACCGCCATGTGCATAGCCTTTTTTGGGATATTCATGTGAAACTATACAGATGTGCATATTTTGTTCAATTCGTCAACAATATTTTTGCTGCAATTATCGATTGGATGTAAAATGATTCGTTCCATCCACTTTTTTCTGTCTCTTGCCACGGAATCGGGATGATTGATGGCTTCGAGTATTTTATGGCTCAACTCCGCCTTACTATTTACCCAAACCACTGCATCTAGCCCATTCATGCTTCGGAAATGCTGAAATTGGTACACCTCATCTACCGGAAATACCGAATTGGGCACAGGGTCATAGTTCAGGTACAAGCACGGTTTATTGAGTATGGCAAAGTCGTGTGCCATGGTACTTCCTAAATTAATAACGACATCTGAATAAGTAACCGTATTTACCAACAAACGATTGTCATTGAGTGTCGGGAAAATGGCTATAAAATGATTTTCATTTTCGTTTTCTACTTTCCAATCAGGTTCTATTTGTACGATTAAATGGTTGTATTTCTCTAAAACCGACTTAAATCGATTTGATTTATCAACTGGATTTCTCCTAAAAATGATTTGTGGTTTGATTGGCTCGTCTAGTTTGTCTACTTCTTCACAAATGTCTTCAAAGTAATTGACTTCGTATGGTGATGATGTATCATTATCGGCTACCTACTACTGCACACCCCGACAGCGC
>CAZAJH010000142.1:0-5322 GCA_964485385.1 uncultured Flavobacterium sp. | reverse complement strand
TGAGAGTTTTTATTGATGTACTCGAACCCCTCAACAAGAAGCAAGAAGACATTTGCGGTTTAGGTGTTCCTGCGTTGAAAAGTGTGGGTGTAGCGTGCGTGAAGAATTTTTTCGACATCAAGTCGTAGGTTTCAATCACAGCGTCGAGATCGTTCAAGTGGATACCGACAGCTACACGCATCAACATTTGTTGCGGGCGCTCTACGATTTTACCGTTGATGCGAAGTAAATACGAACGTTCGAGTGTTTTAAATCCGAAATAATCGTAATTGAAATCGCGGTTGTATATGATGTGTGAGTTTAAAAACTCGGCATTTTCTTGGATTACTTGGTGAACTTCTTCCGACAGCAGCGGTGCGTGTTGGTTGGTTCTAGGGTTGATGTAATGGTACATTTCATTCATCGTCTCCGAGAATGATTTGTTGGTGTTTTTGTGTAGGTTAGAAATAGCGATGCGTGCTGCGAGTTGCGCATAGTCAGGATGTGTAACCGTCATGGACGCGGCTGTTTCTGCGGCCAAATTATCGAGTTCCGATGTAGTAACGCCGTCGTACAATCCTTCAATAACGCGCATGGCTACCTTTACGGCATCGACCATGTCGTTCAATCCATAGCATAATTTTTTAATTCTGTCGGTGATTTTGTCGAACATTACGGGTTCTTTGTGCCCGTCTCTTTTTACTACATACATAAGGTTTCGTTTTTTGTGAAATAGAAAATCCCTTCTCTATTTCGGGTTATTTGTAATCGTTTTGTTTTGGTTTTGCCACAAAGACACTAAGGCACAAAGCTTTGTTTTAGTGTTTACAACAATATTGTGAGTCTGAGTCAGTGACTAAGACTAATTTTACTTGAATTTTCTTCGAGACTTAGTGTCTTCGTGGTGGAATTAAAAATCGGCGTCGAAACTGATTTTGCTGGCTTCTGAATCGCTGTTCATTACGCCGGCTTTTTGGTATTCGGCCACGCGTTTCTCAAAGAAATTGGTTTTTCCTTGTAGCGAAATCATATCCATAAAATCAAAAGGATTGGACGAATTGTACACGCGATCACAGCCCAATTCTACCAGTAAGCGGTCGGTTACAAACTCCAAATATTGCGTCATCAAATTGGCATTCATTCCAATCAAACTCACAGGAAGCGACTCGGTAATGAATTTGCGCTCAATGTTTAGCGCATCAGTTAAAATTTCGGTGATGCGTTCTTTGGATACTTTATTAACGATGTGGTTGCGGTGTAAGTGAACGGCAAAATCACAGTGCATCCCTTCATCGCGCGAAATCAATTCGTTAGAGAAAGTGAGGCCAGGCATTAAACCCCGTTTTTTCAACCAGAAAATCGAACAAAACGAGCCTGAAAAGAAAATTCCTTCCACGGCGGCAAACGCAATCAAGCGTTCAGCAAAACTGGGTGATTGTACCCAACGCAACGCCCATTCTGCTTTCTCTTTGATGGCAGGAAATACTTCGATAGCGTGAAACAATTGATTTTTTTCAGCCTCGTCTTTCACATACGTATCAATCAACAACGAATAGGTTTCGCTGTGGATGTTTTCCATCATTAATTGAAATCCATAGAAGAATTTAGCTTCGGGATATTGCACTTCACTCACAAAGTTTTCGGCTAAGTTTTCGTTTACAATTCCATCCGAAGCGGCAAAAAACGCCAAAATGTGTTTGATGAAGTATTTTTCATCGGCATTTAATTTATTGTTCCAATCGTTCAAATCGGTGTGTAAGTCGATTTCTTCAGCAGTCCAAATGCACGCTTCTTGCTTTTTGTACCATTCCCAAATATCATGATGCTTAATCGGAAATATCACGAAGCGATCTTTGTTTTCTTGAAGAATTGGTTCTATGAATGACATAATTTAGGGATTTTTTTAAGGTTTTTTTAACTCTTTTCGTCTGTTACAAAGATTGGCATTTGAAAGCAAAAATGAAAGTCAAACTTATCCACAATTGAGTTTAGTTTTTAACAATGCGTAAGAAAAATACTATTTTGCATCTCGATTGTAAATTATTGGTTAACAAATAGTTATAAATTAAAAAATCGACAAAACCCGCTAAAAATAAGGGATTTGTCGAATTTTAAAAATAGTTTTCGTGTAATTTTCGGAGCGTCGTGTTATGGAATTGTAAATAAAAAAAACCGCAGATTTTCAATTCAGAAATCTGCGGTTTAAAAGTGTATGGGAACTACACCATATTATTCTTCTTGCTCAGCATCAATATACGTTTTATTTCCGTTTTTATTGATGTAGTATTTGCCGCCTCGTGGGCCGGTGTAAACTTTCTTGCCTTTGTATTTTCCAGTTACTTTATCAGCCACTTTTTTCTCAGCAGCTTTAGAAGCAGCTGTTTCTTTCATGTCTTCTTTTTCTTCGGTAGCGCTCAGTTTTTTGGTTTTAGCCTTTGCTTTATTGGTTTCTGCTTTGGCTTTTCCTGCTGCCGATTTGGCTTTACCAGTGGCCGAAGCGGCATTGTCTTTATAGCGTTTGTCTGGTGTGCCGTCTTTTTTGAGTTTGGTCGCTTTTTCTTCTACTTCTTTTTGGGCTTTTTTTGAAGTTTTTTTGGCTTCTTTTTCTACTTTATCAGCCGTTTCTTTGACTTCTTTTTTAGCTTTTTTGGCCTTTTCTTTGGCTTTCTCAGCGGTTTCTTTGGCTGCTTTTTCTGTTTTAGCTTTTGCCTTTTTGGCTTGGGTTGCTACTTCTTGAGCATAAAAGGTGTTGGAAAAAATAAATACCAAACACAATAGGATTAGTTTTTTCATTGGTGGATTAAAATTTGGTTATTAAAGATTAAAATTAATAATTTTTTTTAAACAACAATCGTTCCAGAGCAACAAATTGTAAACATCATTCTACAAGTACACCAAAAGATTATTTTCTAGCCCTGACCTGCCTGCCGGTAGGCAGGTGCAAGGGAAAAACCTTTTTGTCTTTTTGGTATTGTTTGGGGGCAAAAAGTTTTGGAAAGGAAGCAGGAATAAGGATTACTAGAAAAGCCCAAGCTATTGGCTCCTAAAAATAAGCCCGCAATTGAATGCTTCCGGTGTGAATGGCTGGGCTGGTTTCGCTTTTTCGTCCTTGGTAATTGATGTTCACATCCAGATACTGAGTAAGATTTTTTTGGATGAGTAAACGCCACGTTTGGTTTTTGCCCGGTTGTAGGCCTTCTAACATTTGAAATCCGACTGCGGATAAGGCATTTCCGTTGAAGTTATTGTTGTAAAATGAAAATTCACCACTAGCGGTAAACTGCTTTTTGCCCGAATAGGTAAACGAAGTACCAAATCGGTTTTGTTCTAGGGTTTCAAAGCTACCGATTTGATTTTCTTTAATTAGGTATTCGTAAAACACGTCCCAACTGGCGTTTTTGCTGAATAAATACGAAATTTTAGGTTGAATGTCGTAGCCTCTGATTTCAAAATTTCGGGATGTAAAAGTATCTGATTCGGCAGAAGAATAGAGTGTTTTGGTTAGCAAATTTCCCAACCAATTTACTCGATACAAATGGGTGTACTGGAGTTGGTGTGATCGGTTTTTGCTTTGTAGCAATCCAACCGAAAGCAAATTTTGTGTTGTGCTACTCAAATAGGTATAGGTGGTTGAATGTTTTTGCCTGCCTTTGTTGTAAAACAAGCTGTTGCGCCAGGATGCATTGAGTCCGAGTAAATCGTCGGGATTGTTGGTAGCAAACGGATTCAAATCGAAATTATCATTGTTTCGAATGATTTTTCGGTCGATGGTATAGGTAGTTTGGTTGTAAAAATGCGACAACCATTTCTTAATACCACTCTTATTTTGCCAATTGGCAGGGTTTACTGTAAGTGATTGTGCCAATTTGTTTTGGTGGGTTTTCACAAAAATTTGATTTGGTAAAAATACCCTGACGTATTTGGCTAGGTCAGGAAATGGAGCTACTTCAAACTCTTGCAACTCTTGAATGCCATTTCCGTTGTAGTCGTTCCACATGTAAACTCCTTGGCCAATTTCGACTTCCAAATAGGTGAATTCTTGCTGTGGAATCGTTCCCGATGAGGTTTCATAGGAAGTAGAAACTTGCACGAAATTTTTCCAATAGCTGTCATTGTACAAAATACGCGAATTGAGCGAAGGTTCATTAACTCTTGTGGCGTCTGCGTAAATCAATTTTCGGTAATTGATAAAAACAGACAAATCGCCTGTGCTGGTTTTGAGTAAGCGTGATTTAAAGTAATAAGAGTTGGAGGTGTTAACGCGTTCAACACGGCCATTTTGCAAACTGTCGTTTTTACGGAGCAAATAACCTAATTCGACATACACTTTGGTTGAATCGCCCCGACCAACAAAGGCACCGTATTCTGAAAAGCGTTGACTCAATCGCGATAACTCGTTGGTTGCTGCCAGACGTTCGTTGTTGTCTTCCAACCTAAAACTAGCGCCAACCCAGTTTTTCTTGATGTGGTATTTGCTGCGTGAATCGGAGCGGATAAAAGATGATTCGGAATAGCTCCCACTGCTTTTTAAAGCGCTAGATTGTGTTTGAAAATACCAATTCTTGCTTTTGTATGAACCTTGAATTAGGTGTCGTTGACCCGAAAAACTGCCCGAGAAATCGAGCTTTTCAAACTGATAACGGGCATTGCCTAGTCTTTGATTTTCTTTTTTGTAATTCAAATCCAAACCCGAAACCAATAAACTCTGGTTGCCTAAGACATTGGTAATGTTCCAATCGCGGTTGAATTCGATGGTAAATAAGCGCTCAATAGTTTTGAAATCTTTTTGAATGAGTTGGTAATTGCCAAATACGTCTAGGTTGAATTTTTTGGAGTACAAACGCTGTTTGAAGTTGATTTTTCCGGCAACGCCTCTGTTGTTTTCGTCGTTGATTGTCGAATATAAATTGAGGTCGTTGTTGCTCACGCCCACTTCAAAATCAATCAAAGTTTTTTCGGAAGGATGGTAATTACCGAGTAATGTAGCGATTTGGATTTTGGTTGGCGCAATGAGTCGAATGATGGGCTCAAAGTTACCCTGTGGAATTCCGCCGATAGGAGCAACATATTGGTAGATTTTACCGATGGCTTGGTTGTTGGCCAAAACGTAATTTCCTAGGTTATTTCCTACTAGCGTAAATCGAACCGTGTACAATACCTCATTAGGATCGGTAGCATATTCAAAAACTTCGGTAGATCCGACAAGTACTTTGCGGTACAAAACTTTGTTTTCTGAAAATGCTTCCTGAACTGCCGAGGGCGCAATCATTAAATTGGGGTCATCGCCTGCATTTTGTAAAATTCCGACTTGTTCCTCGGAGAGATTTTGTTGCAGAGGTTGGT
>CAZAJH010000141.1:0-5337 GCA_964485385.1 uncultured Flavobacterium sp. | reverse complement strand
TGGTATTTGGCTGTGTCAACAATTACGCCGTCGAGGTCGAATATGAATGCTTTTTTTGACATTTACTTTGTGTCTACGTTATCTTTTACTTTAGTTACTAAAAATGCTGCAATGATGAAGCTAATTCCGCTCATGATGATAGCATAGATGGCGTGGTCACCATAAACATATTTTACTAGTGGACCACCAATTAAGGCATTTACTATTTGTGGAATTACAATGAAAAAATTGAAAATTCCCATGTAAACTCCCATTTTCTTTGGGTGAATTGAACCCGCAAGAATGGCGTAGGGCATAGCTAAAATACTAGCCCAAGCAAAACCTACAAGTACCATCGAGAAAATTAAGCCTTCTTTGTTGGGCATAAAATAAATGGATATCAGTCCGATTCCTCCCAAAATAAGAGAAAGAGCATGTGTTTTTCTTCGACCGATTTGTTTGGCGATGTAAGGCAAGGCAAAGGCAACAATGGCCGACACCAAGTTGTATACACCAAATATGATTCCGACCCAGTCACCAGCCGATTGAAATTCAGCACTTTTGGTGTCATCAATTGGTAATCCATAAATGTGTTGTGCAATGGCTGGAGTAGAAAAAACCCACATTCCGAAAAGACCAAACCATGAAAAAAATTGGACCCAACTGAGCTGACGCATGGTCTCTGGCATTTTGGCAAAATCGGTAAAAATGTCGCTTAATTTGGATTCTTTTACAGTTTCATCAAAGGCGGCGGCATGTTCTTTTTCGTCTTTAAATTGCGTTAATTCTTCGGGAGAGTACTCTTTTGTAGTGACAATAGTTAACACGATTGAGCCAACCAAAATAAAGGCGCCAATGATAAAGGAGTAAATTAAGTTTTGAGGTACTGCCGAACTCTCGGTAGCAAGATTACTGATACCAAACCAATTGGTTAAAACGTAAGGCAACCATGAACCGACAACAGCTCCGATTCCAATCAATGCAGTTTGAACACTGAATCCAAGTGTGTGTTGGTCAGCTCTCAAATTGTCTCCAACCAATGCTCTGAAAGGTTCCATAGCAATGTTGAATGACGCATCCATAATCATTAGCATTCCAGCGCCTACCCAAAGAGCGGGCATGAATGCGATGAAAATTTCCGCTTGCGGCATTAATATTAATCCGATTGAAGCTAGTAATGCTCCAGTAAGAAAGTAGGGTTTTCTTCTACCAAATCTTCCCCAAGTATTGTCGCTGTAATGACCAATTATCGGCTGAACGATTAGCCCCATTAAAGGTGCAATAATCCAAAACCAAGATAATTCATGTACATCAGCGCCAAAAATTTGAAGAATCCTGCTAGCATTAGCATTTTGTAGGGCAAAACCCATTTGTATTCCCAAGAAACCAAAACTCATGTTCCAGATTTCCCAGAAACTTAACTTACGCTTTTCCATTATCGTAATTTGTTGATTAATACTACGATAAGCGTTTGATGGCTTATCAAAACTTGTTTTGTTTTCGAAGTAAAATACAAGCCTTGATAATTGGTTGTAAATATATAAAAGATTTTAAAAGGTTTTGATTTTTTTAAAAAATTTACTTGATTGTTGATTCTCGAATCACTAATTCGGTTTCAATCACCTCTGTTTTGTAGTGTTCATCGTAATCTTCTTCTTCGTTTTCGAGGCGGTCAATTAGCATCTTAGCAGCCCTTTCTCCCATTTTAATACCGTTTTGTCCAACAGTTGAAATAGCAGGAGAGGAGTATTTGGAGATAATGCCGTCTGTAAAACCTATGACCGAAAGATCTTCGGGTACTTTTTTGCCGTATTTGTTGGCGATTTTTATGGCTGTAACCGCAAAAAGTTCATTCACCGCAAAAATTGCATCGATGGAGTTGTTTTTGATTAAATCATCAATTTTCGATTCGAAGTTGTCAATGTCTTCAATTTTCAATATCAATTGGTCGTTTACTTTCAAATCATTTGTTTTCAAGGCTTTTATATATCCGTCTGTTCGCAATTTTCCGACACTAACATAATCAACAGTAGAGATCAAAGCAATGTTTTTAAACCCTTTTTCAATCAAAAAATTAGTTGCATTAAAAGCCGCAAGGTTGTCGTCAATAATTACTTTATCACACAAAATATCATTGGTAACACGATCAAACATAACCACCGGCATTCCTTGGTTAATTACCTCTAAAATGTGGTGAAAATCCCGTTTGAGCTGGGTTTCTTTCGATAACGACATGATAAACCCATCAATGCTTCCATTGGCTAACATTTCCATATTGATGACTTCTTTATCAAACGATTCGTCGGATAAACAAACAATAACGTTATACCCATTTTCATTGGCAACATGCTCAACACCACTAATTACGGTTGCAAAAAAATGATGAATAATTTCAGGAATAATAATGCAAATGGTTTTTGTCTTTTTGTTTTTTAAACTCAATGCAATATTGTTGGGCTTGTAATTGTAGAGTTTCGCAAAAGCTTGTACTTTTTGGCGGGTGTCTTCGCTAATTTCTAAGCTATTTCGTAGTGATTTTGATACCGTCGAAATGGAAACATCGAGTTCTTTAGCAATTTGTTTTAGAGTGACTTTTCTTTTCATGAGTAAAAAACAGAAAATATTGATTTTTGAATAAAGATAGAATTTATTTTTTGGTATGGCAATTTTAATGAGAATTTAATATGAAATTGAAAAACTTTTCAACACGAAAACGTTTGCGGAACAGGTTTAACAAGCGTTTATTTTTTTGAACAGAAAATTTACCTAAATTTAACTTTCGAAGTAGAATACAAGCATAAAAACTTAATTATTAACCTAAACAAAATGTATGAAAACAATTTACAAAAAGTTGTTATTTTTCCTACTTTTACTTCCCTTTGGTGTTTTAGCTCAAAGCGTTGAGGGTGTGGTAGTTGATTCCAAAACAAATCAACCTATTCCTGGAGTAAATGTAGTAGTTAAAGGCACTACAAATGGGGTGTCGACCGATTTTGACGGTAAATTCAAAATAGCTAAAATCAAAAATGGAGACATTCTTGAATTTTCATTTATTGGTTACACTAGCGAAACAGTCCAGTATTCGGGGCAAAAATCACTAACAGTATCTATGGAAGAATCAGCGAGTCAACTGCAAGAAGTTGTGGTTCAGGTTGGTTATGGAGCTGTTAAAAAGAAAGATGCTACTGGTGCAACAGCCGTGATTGCGGCAAAAGACTTCAACAGAGGTGCCAACGTAACAACTGAAAACTTATTGCAAGGTAGAATTGCTGGGGTTTCAATCAATACCGGAGGAGGTGCTCCAGGTTCGGGTTCCACTATTCGAATTCGAGGTGGTTCATCGCTTTTTGCTTCAAACGATCCACTTATTGTTTTGGATGGTTTGCCAATTGAAAACGCTACAGTTAGAGGGTCTACTTCCTTTTTAGCTTCTTTAAATCCGAATTCTATCGAATCAGTTACCGTGTTAAAGGATGCTTCTGCTACCGCAATTTACGGTTCAAGAGCTTCTAACGGGGTTATTATTATCACTACCAAAAAAGGAACAAAAAAGCTATCTGTAGATTATAATTTCCAATACGGTACAGGTCAATTATTCAATAAAGTTGATGTCTTCGATGCAAACCAATTTAGATCTGTAGTGCAGCAAAATAGACCTAATGAGGTAGGTTCGCTTGGTAATGCGAATACGGATTGGCAAGATGAAATTTACAGAAGAACAGATTTTGTTGATAACAGCTTAAATATTAGAGGTAATTTATTAAATGTTATTCCTACTCGTTTAACTATAGGTAATACGTACCAAGAAGGTTTGAGATTGACCAATAAATTCAACCGTTCAACAGTGGGTATGACAATGAATCCTACTTTTTTTAAGGATCATTTAAGGTTAAAGCTTAATGCAAATTACGCTAATGAGAAAAATAGATTTGCTGATGCAGTAGAAGGTTCGGCTTTGTCATTTGATCCAACACAGCCAGTGTATGATCCTACATCTATTTATGGCGGTTTCTTTGAATACTACAATCCATCTAATGGTGAATTGACTACTCAAACGCCAAGAAACCCGGTAGCTCAATTATTACAAACGTATGATACGGGTAGAAGCAATCGTTTCTTTGGTAATTTTGAATTGGATTACAAGCTGCATTTCTTTCCAAAGCTAAGAGCTGTAGTAAATGTTGGTTTTGACCAAGCTAGAGGTGAGCGTACAAGATTGGTGCCTACCAACGCAGGTTCAGCTCCTTCTAACAATAATATTCCATTCGGAACCAATGAGTTTAGTGATGAATATCGTAAAAATAAATTGCTTGACGCTTACTTTGTGTACAACAATACTTTTGGTAAATTTAAGTTTGACCTAACGGCGGGATATTCGTACCAAAAATGGGATTCTGAACGGTTTGAAACAAGAAATATTTTTGATCCAGTTTACCCAGGAGTATTAAAAACCATCGACTTCGATAGAGTTTTAATCAGTTATTTTGCAAGAAGTAACATCTCTTTTGCAGACAATTACCTTTTAACATTAACCATGAGAAGAGACTCTTCTTCAAAATTTGATAAAGAAAATAGAGATGCTTATTTTCCTGGAGTAGCTTTTGCTTGGAAAGTAAAAGATGATTTTTTCAAAGACAGTAAAACAGTATCTGACTTGAAGTTGCGTTTGGGTTGGGGTGCAAGTGGACAACAAGACGTGATTAATAATAACGACTACTTACAATTCTACAGTCTTGGTCAACAAAACTCCCAATATACTTTTGGAAATGTTGCCATTCCTATTGCCGTTTCTTCAAGAATCAGTAACAATTTGAAATGGGAAACCACATACACTTACAATGCAGGTTTGGATTTTGGTTTGTTTAATGATAAAGTTACAGGTAGTGTAGATGCTTTTTACAAAGAATCTAAAGATCTGCTTGCAGAAGTTGCAACTGCAGATGGAGGAAATTTTTCCAATCGCTCGTTCCAAAATATCGGAACATTTGTAACCAAAGGTATTGAGTTTACTATTGCATCAGATATTATTAAAACGGACAACACCAATTGGAATGTGTCTTTAAACGCAACCAGTTTTCAAAGAGAAATTACAGAGTTGAAAAAGACTCAATTTATTCGAGTGGGAGAAAATGTAGCTGGTACAGGTACACAAGCTCAGGTTTTCTTTGAAGGTTTTGCGCCTAACTCTTTTTATTTATTTAAGCAATTGTATGATGCAGCTGGAAATCCTATTGAAGGAGCTTATGCTGATTTAAATGGTGATGGTATCATCAATGCATCAGACAAATACATTTATAAAAATCCAGATCCAAAACTATTGCTTGGTTTTGCATCAAATTTCAACTACAAAAACTTTGA
>CAZAJH010000140.1:0-5344 GCA_964485385.1 uncultured Flavobacterium sp. | reverse complement strand
CTAAGAAGTCTAACTCATTCCCCAAGTAAAAACACCAACGGCACATTCAATCGCTCAGCCCACGCTTTTTCGGAATGGTCTTTTCCGGGATAAAATTGCGTCATCCAATGCAAAGAAGTAAATCCATTTTCTTGCATCAGGCTATCTACCTTTTGCTGTAAAGGCGGATACAAGGCATCCAAAGTTTGGTCACCATAATCAAAATAGATTTTGTTCTTTTTGATTTTTTTCAATCTACTTTTCAAATACTTCTGGAAAGCCTCTGGTATCGGGTTATTTTCGACAGTAAAAGTGCCAGGCCAATGTGTTGATAAACAAGCCGCGCCACCAAAAACATTCGGGTACTCGCACATGGCATACATCGAAATCAAGCCGCCCATACTCGAACCCGCAACAAACGTATTGCTTTTGTCGGTATGAGTCGAAAAAGTATTGTCAATAAAAGGCTTAAGCTCTTTCACCAAAAACTTCAAATACAGATCCGAGTAAGGACGAAATTCGCTTTTGGTTCTACCGGCTTTTTGCAACTGACGTGTGACGGTATCTTTGGCTATTGCTGTTAAATGTTCAAATGGTTTTTGTGGAAAATATTCAGGATGGCGTTTCGGACCGTTGTTCCAAACGCCAACAATAATGAAAGGTTTAGTTTTGCCTTCTACTTGTAGTTGAGCCGCAACTTCGTCGGCATTCCATGATTGTTTATTCCAAGTAGTTGTAGAGTCAAATAGCATCTGTCCGTCGTGCATATACAAGACTGCGTATTTTTGCGAAGTGGAATAGCCATCTGGTAACCAAACCGCAACCGTACGAGCATCAATCAGTTTCGACTGAAAATTTTCTAAAACCTCAATTCTTCCTGACGAAACCGTAATCTGTGCAAAAACAGGAAAAAAGGCAAACAGAAACAGGAATACTAACCCCTTTTTCATACCTATCTTTTTAAAGTGAAATTCCCTTTGGCACTGCGTCCGTCTTCAAATCTAACAGTAAACCAATAATCGTCTCCGGGCATCAGATTTCCGTTGAAAGTACCATCCCAACCTGTTCCCAAAGGAGCAATTTGTTTCAACAATTTACCAAAACGATCAAAAATAAAAATCACAGAGTTGGCATTGAAATTAGCATCAATACCTCTAATATTCCAAGTATCATTTATACCATCACCATTCGGAGTAAAGTATTTGGGAGCACCAAGTACGTGTACAATTTGTTGTACTTCACCACAACCATTCAGGTCTTTTACAAAAAGGGTGTGAATGCCAATACTCACATTAGTAAACACATTTTCACTTTGGTAATCACTTTCATCTAATGCGTATACATAATCACCTTGACCAGAAACTTGTACGGTAATTGTATTGTTATCAACAAGGTCAACTACGATAACATCATCAATAGTGGCGGTGTTGGATGCAACTACTGTTATGGTTCGTATAGACTGGCAACCCAATGAATTCATAACTTCCACCGAGTACACACCTGGCGTATTCACATCCAACGTATAGTTGTTTGCATTTGGAATTACAACACCATCAAGAGACCAAGTGTAAGTATAATCATTCGGATTGGAACCATCGGAAATTCCACCATCTATAGTGACTAAAAAGCTCGGCAAATTCGTACATACAAGCTCTTGTCCAATTAAATTGATAGTGGGAACAGGATGAACAACAAAATTCAATGTTGTAGACGCTGAACAGTTGGTATTAATCGGATTGGTAACCGTTACAAGTACATCTTGTGTGCCGGTTTCAAACGGATTAGGCAGCTGGTTTACTACCGTACCATTGGCAAGCGTGTAAGTTACGGTCATTCCTGTTTGTCCATTTAAAATTTGAGATGTAAGAGAGGAAGTGTCAAACGAGAATAATCCATTTTGGTTCACCGGATCTGCTTCGTCATCGCAAACGGTTAAACTTCCGGGAGTTACTGCAAAGGCTTGAGGTAAATCATCTACAATAAATTGAAAAGTGACCTCGTCATAACAAGGGCCATTTGGAGCTTGCGTACTGTTGTTGGTAACTTTGGCAGTTATGGTTAACTGATTTGTAACAAGCAAAGGATTAGGAAGCGGACTCGGTAAAGTATTTCCTGCGCTGTCCGTGTATGTGACATTTACATTGGTTTGTCCGTTTAAAATTGTGGATTCAATTGTACTAGTATTGAATGCTAAAACACCATCGTGATCGTCGTCGCAATTTCGAATGATATTGTTGGTCGCAACCGAATTGGCTACTGGCACTTGTTCAACCGTAAGTTTAACAAATGGTCCAATACCAAAACAAGCGTTATCAATAGTACTATCCACTCGAACCCAAACGTCTTGTTGATTCGGATAGCCAATATTTCTGTAATTAGATATATCCGTAATTTCGTTTAATTCTGCCAAAGCATCGGCCTCATTGCGGTAATAGTTAATGACGTATGTATTGGTAGACGGAAGAATAGCTACTATGGCTGGAGTAACCGAACTGAAGTTAAACGATGAAATGCCGTCATAATCATCATTAACGGCATCAATGTAATCATCACAAGTGTAAAATGGGAATGTAGTTGAAGCGGGAATTTGGGTAGCCGAGACAAAAACATTAATGTTACTCAAACTGAAACAACCATTGGCGTTTTCAATGCGAACAAAAACCGTCGTTGTACCTGTATTATAAGCAATCGGATTGTTAATTTGTAACGCAGGATTGGCATTTTGCGCTCCTAAAATGCTCGTGTAATATGTAAACGTTTCATTGAGGTAATTGGCCGATATCAAGTTGTTGTTTACAGTTAGATTTACATCTGAAATCCCATCTGTATCGTCATCGCATTGCACCAATCCGATTGACGAAGCCACCACGGGCAAGGCGTAAGTTGTCAAAACCGCAGCATCTGAATACAATCCGCAGGCATTTCCATTTTTAAAAAGTAAAACACGGTATTGATACCCAACCATAGCTGGAGTAACATTAGTTACGGTTAAACTCGCTGTATTGGTTCCGCTGTAAGTAGCATCATTCGATAGCGTAATCCAAGTGGTACCATTGTCTGTTGAAAGTTCCCATTGGTAACTGTTGACCGCATTAGTAGCAATAGTGAAAACAGCATTTTGTAGTTCGCAAGTGGTAACATTTTGTGGTTGTGTACTGATAACGATGACAGAATTAATTACATAATCCTGATTGGGAACCGAATAACCAGTTGTAGTGTTAACAGTTCCGTTGGAGTTAAAAATAGGGGTAGCTTCATCTCCCACTACACCGTCATTGTTGGCATCAGTATATCCGGCTTCAATACTATCGGCACATCCGTCACCATCACTGTCACTGTCAAGGTAATTCGGAATGGCATCATTGTCGGTATCACTAATGGTAAAATTCAATAAGCCACTATCTGGAGCTGTTTCAAGACTGTTATCCAAACCATTGTTTCCAACTGTATTGGGCGTGACTCCAGTAATATTCGAACCATTTGCGGCACTTCCGGATTCAATTATATCAAAAATACCATCGTTATCACTATCGAGATCCAAGTAATCAAAAATACCATCTCCATCCGAATCGGCTGGAGTTAGCCCATTGCCAAATAAATTGTCAATTCCATCTCCGTTGGTATCCGTATTGGTCAGATTAGTGTAATTGACACCTTGTGATTCAACCACATCTGGAATGGCATCATTATCAGAATCAAAGTCATTTTGATCCGGAATACCATCATTATCAGAATCTTTTGGCAAACAAGTAGCAACAATTTTGAATGTCGCTTTGTTGGATACGTTATCGGTAAGATTTTTGTGAGTAACAATGAATTTGGTCGCTTGACTGGCTAAAAATTGAAAAGTACCTGTCCCAGCAGCCAAAGGCGCAGAACCATTCAAGCGGAAACGAATCTCAAAAGAAGAGTATTGCGTTATGTTACTCTCAAATATTCCATCATAGTTTGTATCAATCAGCAGTTGGTTGTCTGGATTTAAAACCGTCAGCGTTTGATTGATATCGGTACTCACCACAAACTCACCATTATCATTAAGTAAGTCATTGGTATTTGCATTTGTAACATACTCTAATTTAACAGTTTGCGGTTGGTTGAATGTTAGTTCGTATTTGACAAAATAGCCCTTTCCAGGAGGCATTTCGGTAACGAAAGAACCATCATTGTTTCCGACAAATGGCACGGCTGCAGCTGGAGATGAAGTAGTAATTTGACCTGTAAATGAGTTAGAAAAGGAGCTTACATTTATTGTTCCTGCCGCAGGGTTGGTTAAATCCAAATTAGTATTACCTAATGATTCATCACAATTGGTAATTCCATCATTATCATTATCCAAGTCAACGTTGTTGTTTACTCCATCATTGTCAGTATCTAGCGGACAGTTCGAAACCGGAATCTCATCTGAAAAGTAATTCAATCCACACTCTGTCAAGGTTGCTCTCACTTTGTAGTAGCCAGGTGTTGATGGGAAATAATTAAAGTTGGTAGCTCCAGGAATAGGATTGTTATTGAAGTACCACTGAAAAGTGTCAAATCCGCTTAACGAATTCACTTTCAATTCTACGTTAGGAATACAATTCGATTGTCCGGTATTGATTCCAAGAAAAGCAACTTCAGGTTTGAATGTAAATCCAGAGTAAAAGCCGCCATAGGTAGCAAATCCACTCGATCCGTAATACGAAAGGTAAATTTGAGCGGAGGAAAAAACGGAAACATTCCCTGTCAATCCGGGGATAGTATACGTAACATAATCGGGGTTACCCTGAACATTGAATGGTCCATTTACTGTAAAACCGGCTGCAACAAGTTGTGTCAAAGTATAATTTACACCGTTGATAATAAAATCGAGGGTGGCTCCAGTTTTGGTTACCAAACAAACAGTTCCGATAAAGTCGGTGATGTTTCCCACTTCATTAATAAGCGGAATATTGTTGATACTTCTGGGAGTTTGACAACTGAGTGGAGGCAAAAAATGCATGTTTTGGTTGGCATAACTCGGGTTGCCAGAGGCATCAGTACTTCCAATGGCTTGATAGGCAAAGACATTTTTGTTGGCTCTTATGTACAAATTACCATCAGTCGAAAAGGCAGTTCCATCAAGTGCATAATACTCACCTTGGTTTAGAGTAGCTATAGGAGTTGTACCGCCGTTGATAAAAATTTCAGTACCATTTTCATGAGCAATTACAAACGGTTTTTCAGTCACATCAAATCCATTTCCTTTGATGAAAATATAATCTGTGCCTGTTCTTTCAATAGAAACAATTTGATCAAATCCCAAATCCAAATTGGTGGTTGTAGCGTTACTTCCAGCAAAAGAGCCACAATTTACGGCAATAGGCTTATTGGATGAAATAAGCGCACC
>CAZAJH010000139.1:0-5374 GCA_964485385.1 uncultured Flavobacterium sp. | reverse complement strand
AAACCACATACTGCAGGGGTTGGGTGCAATTTTTGGATAATAGCTTCAACCTTTTCTTTGGTTATAGTGGCTGCTATATCGGTTTTGAGATGCGCCAAATTTCCAGCTTGCACAGTTCGTGGTTCGGAAACGGTAATATCGAGTGCGTCTTCAACCAAACTTTTGGCAATAAATTCGGTTACAAATTGTTGTTCTTCTCTTTCTTTGGATTCCCAAACCAACTGCTCTTTGAAAAGCTGCGTTCCAGCCAAAGCCACAGTAGAAAGGTGATTTCCTTTTATTTTAATGAACTGTTCGGGTGTTGCGCCCATCCATAATCCTATTTGAGGATGGTAAAAACAATATACAAAAGCCGACGGGTAATGGGCAAGAAATTTTTGAAAAGCAGCGATAACATCTACTTGAAGCTCCATAACTTCTGTACGTGACAACACGACTTTTTTAAAATGATTTTCTCGTATTGCATCAATTCCGTCTTGAACTAACTTCTCGAAATTGATTTTAGCAACCTTATCCACTTGCAACTCTATATCCGCTGACCAATGAAAATCGGTTTCTGTGAACGTGTCAACCACTACATTACTAACATTCAAAGGTAATATATAGCGCTGTTTTCCATCAAAAGAGACAAATGCAAAACCACTCTCGGTGTAATCATTCAATTCGAATAGCTGGTTATTTTGTTGAAAAACACCTACAATTTTTGGCGCATTGGGTTTGTGAAACAATACAAATGGTTGTTTGCTATTTAAATGATGCTGCGCTTTTTCGTAGAGAATCATTGGCGTCGAGGTAAGATCATGTTGGTTAATTTACACAATGAAACGAGTTTGTCATTTTCATCTACAATTCGGATTTCCCACAAATGAATGCTAGCACCTTTGTGAATAATCTTGGCTGTTGCGGTAACCAACCCCTCTCGCTTACTTCGCAAATGATTGGCTGCAATTTCGATACCGCGCACTTCCTGTTTTTCAGGATTTACAAACATAATAGAAGCAGCACTTCCGACACTTTCTGCCAAGGCAACACTCGCACCTCCGTGCAATAAACCCATTGGCTGATGCACCCGTGGATTAACAGGCATAGTTGCTTTTAAAAAATCTTCACCTGCATCAATGAACTTAATTTCAAGTGTTTCCATTAAGGTGTTTTTAGACCATTGGGCACACAATTCAAGCATTTTTTCTCTATCGAAAGCCATACATTAAAATTTGATGTAAAGATAGTTGGTGAAAAGAAAATAGTGAAACGAAAAACAGAAAAAAAGATGGTATAAAGTACGATTCATCGAAAAAAAGCGTTTAATTCATAATTTTTAATTTATAAATTAAATAACTACTTTTACCAAAATTGATTTTTATGCGTTATTTATCATTACTAGCTATTATTATAGGATTATCGCTTTCGTCATGTCGCAATGATTTTGAGTTTGAACCCAGTACTGGTGGCTTAGAATTTTCAAAAAACACAGTCTACCTCGATACGGTTTTTACCAACATTGGCTCAAGTACGTACCGTTTAAAAGTGTACAACAGAAGCAATACCGATATTTCGATTCCACAAATTCGATTAGCCAAAGGAACAGCCTCTAAATTTCGATTGATGGTAGACGGAATGGCTGGTGAAGATGCGGATAATAATGGTTTTGGAGACGGAAAAATTTTCAATAATGTCGAACTACTTGCCAATGACAGTTTATTTGTTTTCATTGAAGTTACAGCTGATGTAGCTAGCGCCAATCCTATCGATTTTTTGTATACCGATAAAATCGAATTTACTAATATAAGTGGACTTCCACAAACTGTTGATTTGGTTACTTTGGTGCAAGATGCCATTTTTATTTATCCGAATCGAACGCTACCCAACAACATCAAGGAAACACTTTCGCTGAGTGGAAATCAAACCACTATTGAAGGGCATGAACTGACCGATGCGGAACTCAATTGGACCAATACCAAACCTTATGTAGTATACGGTTATGCCTTAGTGGCAAACGGCAAAACACTCAATATTGGCCCCGGAACAAAGGTGCATTTTCATGCTAATTCTGGATTGATTGTAGATCGATTGGGCACATTGAATGTAAACGGACAACTTTCCGACTATAATGCTGAAGGAAATGTAACAACCGATCGGGAAGTTCGTTTTGAAGGCGACCGATTAGAACCTAGTTTTGAAGATAAACCAGGGCAGTGGGGAACCGTATTTATTATGTCGCAAAATCCCAGTACCATCACCCACTTGACACTAAAAAATGCTACAGTAGGCTTGTATGTTATTCCTCTTGACATCGATGATTATTATCCTCCGCGATTGAACATTACTAACTCTCAAATATACAATTGCTCCAATTTTGGTACTTTGGCCATTGGAGCAAACATCGAAGGTAAAAATATAGTGACAAACTATTGTGGACAAGCTTCTTTGGCTTGTACGTACGGCGGAACCTACAATTTTACGCATTGTACGTTCAATAACAATTGGAATAGTTCGCAACAAGTAGCTGTTGTTTTGAACGATTATTTTGAAAATGCTACCACACTCTACATCAACAATCCAACCAACGTTTTCAACTTTAATAACTGTATTATATACGGAAGTAACCCGATTGCATTATTTGTAGAACGCAAAAGCACTAATCTTTTCAATCACAACTTGAAAAATTGCCTCATTCGATTTTTCACCACCAACACAGCTGTATTGAATGATCCGCTCTATGATTTTGATGCTCCATTAGGGCCTTACAACAACTCGTGCTATATTGCTCAAAATTCAGTACAGTTTAATCCCAAATTCATTAATGTTAATCGAAATAAAATGGGATTATCAGAAAATCTAGATTTAGCTGCTGATGCGACTTACAGCAACTTTAATGATATCTTGAACAAAAGCCGAGCGGATTCTCCTGACTTAGGTGCTTATCAATATGTTGAATAATTCTCATACTCAAATGTATAGACAAACTGTTATCCCAAGATAGCAGTTTTTTTTTACAAGATAGTTGCTTGACTATTAGAAATTTATACATTTGTCCTGACTGAACTTTTTTAACTTTGAAAATCAACTTACTATTTGCAACCCTAGTGTTGCCGTTGTTTGTTTGTGCCCAAATCCCAGCTGGATATTACAATTCGGCTACGGGAATGGGATATACTTTAAAAAGCCAACTATACAACATAATTAAAGGGCACACCAATAATGGTTATGCTGGTTTATGGGTCACCTATGGTACATCCGACCGGGATATTTTTTATGAAAATGACAATTCATTATTAGATATTTACTCAGAAAATCCCAGTGGTGGTGATCCTTATGTGTATCTGTACAGTACAGATCAATGCGGAATTTATGTGGTTGAAGGAAGTTGTTACAACAGGGAACACATCATCCCACAATCGATTTTTGGTTCCGCCTCACCCATGATGGAAGATGCTCATTTTGTGATTCCAGTAGACGGTTATGTCAACGGAATGCGTTCCAATCATCCGCACGGTACTGTTGCAACGGCCACATGGACATCACAAAACGGTGGTAAACGCGGAACAAGCGCTGTGATTGGCTATACTGGCACCGTCTTTGAACCGATCGATGAATTCAAAGGAGACATTGCACGGATTTACTTTTATTTTGCTACACGCTACGAAAATTTGGTTGCTGGCTATTCTAGTTATCCAATGTTCAATGGAACAAGCAATCAAGTCTTTGCAACACCTTTCTTGAATATGCTCATCGCTTGGCATTATCAAGATCCGGTAAGTCCCAGAGAAATTACCCGAAATAACGCTATTTATTTACGACAAAACAATCGTAATCCATTTATTGATCATCCCGAATATGTAGGAATGATTTGGGGTGCCCCATTAGATACACTTGCACCAACAGCACCAACCAATTTAATAACTTCCAATATCACTATTTCTGGGTTGAACCTTAATTGGACTGCTTCTACGGATAATATCAGCGTTACTGCTTATGATGTCTACCTAAACGGAACATTGTATACAACCGTTACAACTAATTCGGCAACTATTTTGGGTTTGAATAGCAATACCAGTTACACGATTTATGTCATTGCCAAAGACGCAGCAGGAAATAATTCAGTATCCAGCGCTACACTAGTGGCCACAACTTTACCAGTTCCAGATACTACACCACCAACTTCACCTCGAAATTTGACACATTCAGGTGTAACAGGTTCCAGCATCACCCTACAGTGGTCAAAATCAACAGACAATGTAGGTGTTAGCTCCTATGATGTATATGTTGATGGTATTTTTTCACAATCGGTCACAAATTCCAACGCTACCATTTCAGGATTATCGCCAGCAACATCATATAGTTTTTTTATTGTTGCCAAAGACGCTAACGGAAACAGTTCTCTGGCCAGTTCAAGTGCTACATTTAGGACTTGCGATTGTTTTTAAAGCAGTTCGCTTTTCAATAATTTTACATACTTTTGGGTAACACAGTTGCCACTTAAATTGTCAAAAAAAACGTTAAAAACTATTCATAACTCTTTTGGCGAATCGTGGTTTTTGAATTAAATTTGCGCAACAACTAACAACAACACAATGATTCATTTTTTCGGAAACGAAACCTCTACTGTATTTGCGGTTCAAACGCAAAACGAACTTTCGGCAGCAAGCATTTCAAAACTCAATTGGTTATTTGGCAATGCCCACAAAATAGACAAATCCGTTCTCGCGGATTTTTTTGTTGGTCCACGTGCCGCCATGGTTACGCCTTGGAGTACTAATGCCGTTGAAATCACTCAAAATATGGGTATTGCTGGTATCATCAGAATTGAAGAATTTCAAAAGATTTCAAGTGATTTTACCGATTTTGACCCTATGCTTTCGCAGAAATACGCCGAATTGAATCAAGACATTTTCACCATCAACATTAAACCTGAACCCATTATCGAAATTGACGATATTGCCGCTTACAATAATCGAGAAGGTTTGGCGCTAAGTCAAGAGGAAGTCGATTACTTGAACAACCTCTCAAAAAAAATAGGTAGAAAATTGACCGATTCTGAGGTTTTTGGTTTTTCACAAGTAAACTCTGAACATTGCCGTCATAAAATTTTTAATGGAACTTTTGTTATCGATGGCAAAGAAAAAGAAACTTCTTTATTCAAATTAATCAAAAAAACTTCAGCTGAAAACCCCAACGATATAGTTTCTGCATACAAAGATAATGTAGCGTTTATCAAAGGCCCGAAGGTGGAACAATTTGCGCCTAAAAGTGCCGATAAACCTGACTATTACACTACAAAAGAATTCGATTCCGTGATTTCACTCAAAGCTGAAACACATAATTTTCCCACTACAGTTGAACCTTTCAATGGTGCTGCAACGGGTTCGGGTGG
>CAZAJH010000138.1:0-5416 GCA_964485385.1 uncultured Flavobacterium sp. | reverse complement strand
GAAGTGTCAAGGCTTCCATCTTCGTTCAATTGTCTCAAAACAATGTTGTTTTCAAAGGGGGTAATGTTTCTATTTCCTGAAATAAAAATTTTATTATTTTTTATACTAAAATCTGGACTAGAGCGATTTAGAATAAAATCGGTTAGAATTAATCTGCCGTCAGCAGTACCAAAACTCCCATCCAAAGTCCCATCTGCATTGTGTTTTATAATGGCTATGTCTTTTTCATAACTTGACGATACGTTTATTTGTTCAAAAATTACAGACTTTCCATTAGGTTGAAATTTAATGGTACCTTTGTAGGGATCAGAGGGAGAAATAGGTAGTGAAGATTCATATCCGGGAATAATTACATCGTCCATAACAACTCCATTAGACCCAAAGGTAGTGTCTGAGGTACCGTCGGCATTAAGTTGTACAAGGTAATATCTATTAATAACGCCTGAGTCTGAGGGAATAAAGTATTTACCATAAAAAATAATTTTTCCATTTGAAGCAACATCCAGCGATGAAATTCTATTGATAAACCCAGCTGTATAAACACCTGTAGAATTGAATGAACTATCTACAAAACCGTTAGCATTAAATTTTTTTATTAAAACTTCTGTATTTGATCGAATTCCTGCAACTATTATAGTGTCATCATTTTTAATTTTCATAATTTTAGGAGTAACTGTGTTTCCATCCAAGTTTGGAAAGATAAGACTCCAATTGAATGTTGAATCTGCAGTGCCGTTGGTGTTAAATCTCCTAAATGTAAGTCCATACATAATAACAATTTTACCGTTGGATTGAACATCAAAATCTATTGAATAGCCTCCATTGTAAGAGTAAGACGTGTTAAACAAACCGGCATTTCCAAAAGAAGTGTCAATGCTCCCGTCTGAATTATATTGACCTAAAATAAATTGCGTACCATTTATAGCACTAGCACCACCAATAATTATTTTTCCAGCAGCACTTATTTTAACTGATTTAAAGTATTCAAATCTGTTGTCGGTTACAACGCCATTAGAGTTAAAAGTGGTATCAGGAGTGCCATCAGGATTCAAACGAATTATGAATGTAATAATTCCACTAAGTTCGAGATCATGCTCCTTACTACCTACCAAAACAATTTTTCCGTCATTTTGGATTATTTGGTTTTTTATATGGATAGGGTCAATACCAAAATTGGTAAGTGTTTTTCCACCAACACCAAAATCGGGCATTAAATCACCAGGGCTTTGGGCTGTTACTTTAGATAAAATAAGAAACAGAAATAGTAATAGTATCGATTTTTTCATGGTGTTATAAAGTTTACTGAATCAAATGTAATGAAAAATTATGCTACATTTTTTGCTACTAACAAAAAAAGCAACTATTTAGTAAGTTTTAAATAGTTGCTTTGTTGATATTTGAGGATTTGTTATTTTTTATTTTACATCCAATTTGATGTGTAATTCACTCAATTGTGCGTTATCGATTACAGATGGCGCATCAATCATTACATCTCGACCGGAGTTGTTTTTTGGGAAGGCTATAAAATCGCGAATCGTTTCTTGTCCGCCTAAAATCGCCACCAAACGATCCAAACCAAAAGCTAATCCGCCGTGCGGTGGTGCGCCAAATTGAAAGGCGTTCATCAAGAAACCAAATTGAGCTTCTGCTTGTTCGGGGGTGAACCCCAATAACGAAAACATTCTGCTTTGTAAATCTTTATCGTGAATACGGATCGAACCACCGCCAATTTCGTTTCCATTCAATACCATATCGTAGGCATTGGCGCGTACTTTTCCAGGTTCTGATTCAATCAATTTCATATCTTCTGGTTTTGGCGAAGTAAATGGATGGTGCATCGCATGGTAACGTCCGCTTTCTTCGTCCCATTCCAATAGCGGGAAATCGACTACCCAAAGTGGAGCAAATTCGTCTGGTTTTCTTAAACCCAAACGTGTAGCCACTTCCATACGTAAAGCCGAAAGTTGTGTGCGAGTTTTAGTGGCATTTCCAGATAAAACCAAAATCAAATCACCCGCTTTGGCATTGGTAATTTCGGCCCATTGTTTCAAATCATCTTGATCGTAAAATTTATCTACAGAAGATTTAAATGTGCCATCTTCTTCACATTTGACATATACCAAACCAGAAGCACCAATTTGTGGACGTTTTACCCAATCAATCAAGGCGTCAATTTCTTTTCTCGAATAATGCGCACAACCCGGAGCCGCAATTCCAACAACCAACTCAGCCGAATTGAACACACCAAAATCTTTGTGTTGCGCTACGGCATTCAACTCACCAAACTTCATCTCAAAACGAATATCCGGCTTGTCGTTTCCGTAGGTTTTCATCGCATAATCGTAGGTCATTCTGGGGAATTCGGCTACATCAATACCTTTTAATTCTTTTAGTAAATGACGAGTTAACCCTTCAAAAACATTCAAAATATCTTCTTGCTCTACGAAAGCCATTTCACAATCGATTTGCGTAAACTCAGGCTGTCTGTCGGCTCGTAAATCTTCGTCGCGGAAGCATTTTACAATTTGAAAGTATTTATCCATTCCACCAACCATCAACAATTGTTTGAAAGTTTGCGGCGATTGAGGTAAAGCATAAAATTGTCCTTCATTCATGCGACTTGGCACCACAAAATCTCTTGCTCCCTCTGGAGTCGATTTGATCAAATAAGGCGTTTCAACCTCACAAAAATCCAAATCAGATAGATATTTACGTACTTCCATCGCTACTTTGTGACGGAAGAGCAAACTGTTTTTTACAGGATTTCTTCGAATATCCAAATAGCGGTATTTCATGCGAATGTCCTCGCCACCATCCGTTTCGTCTTCTATGGTAAAAGGCGGTAGCAAGGCGTTATTCAAAACGGTTAATTCAGCAACCAAAATTTCAACGTCGCCAGTAGGCATATTAGGGTTTTTCGACTCACGCTCAATCACGGTTCCTTTAATTTGAATGACAAATTCTCTTCCCAAAGATTTGGCTTTTTCAAAAACAGCTTTGTCTGTGCGTTGTTCATCAAAAATAAGTTGGGTAATTCCGTATCGATCGCGCAAATCAACCCAAATCATAAAACCTTTATCACGCGACTTTTGCACCCAACCAGCCAGTGTAACCTCCTGATTAATGTGATTGGCATTTAATTCACCACAAGTATGACTTCTGTACATTAGAATAAAATTTTTGGCAAAAGTAAAAAACTAAAATCAATTATATAGGGTAAAGTTGAATTGAAATTTTATGTTAAACAAATCGTTACGACCGTTATTTATGCTATATTTGACTTCAAATTTTAAAAAAAACAGTTATGAAAAGAATACTTTGTTTGTTTGTATTCCTCAGTGCAATGGCTATTTCTGCTCAAGAAACCGTTTCGTTTACAGCCACCATTGCCAACAGAAACGGTGATGTGATTTACATCAAAGACATGATGAACAAACCTGTAAAAGAGATCAAAGTAAACGATAAAGGTGTTTTTGAGGGAACGTTTTCGGTTTCAGACAATTTTTATTTGTTGTTTGATGGTGCTGAATATGCCCAGTTGTTTTTGAAAAATGGGTACAATTTGAAGTTGACCATGGATGCAAAACAGTTTGATGAATCGATTCAATTTTCAGGGAAAGGTGCCGACGAAAACAATTATTTAGCTCAAACAGCTCTTTTGGATCAGCAATACGATTACGAAGGTTTATTGGCTTTGAATGAGGCCGACTTTACCAAAAAATTGGATGCCAAAATCACAGAAGAAAAAGCAAAATTGGAGAAAAGCAAGTTAGATGCTAAGTTTGTTGAACTTCAAAAAACCAATATTGATAGAGGTGTTTTGGGTATAAAACAGTACTACACCGAATCACAAAAGAACAAAAAGTTCAATAATACCAAAGCGCCGGCTTTTGATTACGAAAATCACGCTGGGGGAAAAACAAAATTAGAAGATTTGAAAGGCAAATACGTATATATTGATGTTTGGGCTACTTGGTGTGGACCTTGTCGTCAAGAGATTCCGAGTTTGAAAGCTATTGAAGAAAAATACCACGGAAAAAATATTGCTTTTGTAAGTATTTCTGTTGATGCCGAAAAAGACCACGAAAAATGGAGAACGTTTGTTTCGGACAAAGCACTAGGAGGAATTCAACTGTTTGCCGATAAAAGCTGGAATTCTGATTTTACCAAAGCTTTTGCCATCAATTCGATTCCGCGATTTATTCTGATAGATCCCAACGGAATGGTGGTTGATGCCGATGCTGCTCGCCCGTCAAATCCGAAATTGCAACAACAGTTGGATAAGTTGCTTCAGTAATTAGATTTCTAAAAAAATACAATCCACAGGTTCATCAAATAAATGAATCTGTGGATTTTTTTATTGTTGTACGATGAGTTTTTTGGTGTAATTGAGGTTTTGTCCATTAATTTTTAGAAGATAAACACCAGAAGATAGTCCTTTTACCGATAAAGTTTCTTCGTTGGTAAACTGATTGATTCTACTTTCTTGTATTAATCTTCCATTCAAATCAAACATTTGGATGTTTACAGGACCATTGTAATTATTGATTTTAATGGTAAAACTATTTGCCGTCGGATTAGGGAAAATAGCCACCACATCGTTTTGAAAATAGTCAACTTTCAATGTACAATTCGGACCAGGAGGCGGAACAGAAAAATCTTCGGTTTGGTCGGTAGAATCATCTGTATCGCCCGAAGACGCGTTAACACCCAAACCCCTGCGAGCAAAAACTTCCCAAATCATACAGTAATCTTGTCCGCCCGTAATGGCTTGGTCTGCTGCAATAATAGCATCTCTTCCCTCCACAAAAGAAGGCAAACAAGGTTGTAGTTTTAAGGCGTCCATCACTACTTGGAGAACTTTGTTATTTCCGCCATTTCCGGTATAAATATTAGGGTCAAATCCGTATTTGTCTACATATGCCCAAGTCAAATCCCATAGCATAGCGGCCCAAACGGAACCTACACCATGAGGAACGGCGAGTGTGTTGGTGTTGCCAAATGTGTGGGGATTAATAGACATGTCAGTCGAATAAGGATAGGTTCTGATTCCGTCGTCATTGGTGGGTTGGTTGATTACAAAAGTGCCAATTCCTCTTCGCTCAGTGCCGTTATCACTAGCTTTCATTTGCATTACCAAACCAAACCAATCCGACCAACCTTCACTCATGCGTTCTTCATTAAACAAGCAACTACTTGTATTAGGTCCACCAGTTAGCCTATTGGAAATTCCATGACCGTATTCGTGGGCAATAACCAAGTTGTCAAAATCGCCATCTACATTCACAAAATCTGATAAAGGTTCGCTTAAACTGGCATTCAACGTACCCAAACTCATAGCATTCACCAAAAAATCACCAACGTCTTTTTTTACTGAGATGACAGGAATAGTGATACTCTCGCTACCCAATCCACC
>CAZAJH010000137.1:4613-5428 GCA_964485385.1 uncultured Flavobacterium sp. | reverse complement strand
AACTGTCTATTCCATCCACTAATTCTTTGTGGTTTTTGGTATCAATTAAAGTAGCCACCTTTTGTAAAGTAGCAAAATCATACAAATCGATTTGCTGACTTTTTGAAGCTCTATCGGTATTCAATACGGTATACTGATTGGTATTTTTCATTGACTGCAAAGCGTCCATCCCTTTGGCACGAAAAGCACCTGTGTAAATTTCTTCTACCGATATTTTCTGTTGAGCAACAGCAGTGCAACAACTCAAAACAAAAAGCGTAATTAGTGAAAAGTGTTTCATTTTTTGATTGATTATAAATGTGTTCAATTTTAGTAAAAAAAAAGGAAATGACGTCCTATTTTTTTGTTAAATGCATATGGTAATGATGCATAAAAAAAAGCATCCGTTTCATCAACTTGTTGTTTAAATTTAGAAAAAACTATTTTGTTTAACTAAAAAGCATATTTAGTAAACAAAAAAGACATTCTAATTGCCTTTATTTATTCAAAAACCAAATATACATAAGGCTGAACTCTTGTTTACCAAAGCTTTACAACTTATAAATTATTCTTAACAAAAATGTGATTTAATTTTTTTTTAACACGATGTAAATTGTTTAACTATAATTTTGAAACATTAAACAAAACAAAATATGTTATGAAAAAATTTACACTTCTACTCAAGACTTTTGTGCTACTCGGAGGTTTTTTGACCTATGCACAAACTGCTCGCCTTCAAGTCATTCACAATTCACCTGACTTGGCGGCTCAAACCGTTGACGTTTATGTAAACGGTAATATCTTTATCAACGATTTTCAGTTCCGAACCGCTACTG
>CAZAJH010000137.1:0-4513 GCA_964485385.1 uncultured Flavobacterium sp. | reverse complement strand
CCTTAACCTAGATGGTGCTGCTATTACAGTAGTTGCCAGTGGTTTCTTAAATCCTACCAATAACAGCAATGGTCCAGCCTTTGGTTTGTGGGTAGCTACTGCTGGTGGTGGTGCGCTAATTCCATTATTACCACCTGCACCAACTGCTCGCCTTCAAGTCATTCACAATTCACCTGATTTGGCGGCTCAAACCGTTGATGTTTATGTAAACGGTAATATCTTTATCAACGATTTTCAGTTCCGAACCGCTACTGATTTCAAAACCGTACCTGCTGGCGTGCCTTTGACTATCGACATCGCACCAGGAAACAGTACTTCAGTAACACAATCGTTGTACGATGTAACAGTAACCCTAACTAGTGGTGAAACCTACATTGCCATTGCCAATGGAATCATCAGCCCAACTGGCTACACCAACCCAAATTCATTTGGCTTGAATGTATTTGCACAAGGTAGAGAAGAAGCCAACGACCCAACTAAAACCGATGTTTTAGTGAATCACGGTTCACCTGATGCGCCAGTTGTGGATGTAGTTGAAACTTCAGTGCCTGCTGGAACAATCGTTAATGATATTGCTTTCCCTAATTTCGCAGGTTATTTAGAATTGCCAAACTTAGACTTCACTCTTGATGTACGTGATGCCTCTGGAACCACTACTGTTGCTACTTACTTGGCTCCGCTTCAAACCCTTAACCTAGATGGTGCTGCTATTACAGTAGTTGCCAGTGGTTTCTTAAATCCTGCCAACAACAGCAACGGTCCAGCCTTTGGCTTGTGGGTAGCTACTGCTGGTGGTGGAAACCTAATTGAGTTGTCTAACGCGCTTCTCGATGTTGATGTTTTTGATACAGACAAAGTCAAAATTTATCCAAACCCTGCCAACTCTGTCGTAAACATTGAAATTCCATTTAATTATACTAGCGCCAAGGTTTCATTGCTAGACTTGAATGGAAGAACTGTTTTGGATGTAAATAGCCAAATAAACACCATTGATGTTTCTGCGTTGACTGAAGGTATTTACCTGTTATCATTACAACTAGACGATACCGTTATCAATAAAAAAATAGTAATTGCAAACTAAATACTTGATTAGTTGAGTTAAAAAGGTCGTTTTTCAATAGACGACCTTTTTTTTTCATAGTAAAACGTATCTTTGCATATAGTAATAGTTTTAATAAATTGAAGATGAATCAAGCCGTTTCAGGATTCTCAAAATTAACGAAAGAAGAAAAAATCAATTGGATTGCAAGCACTTATTTTTCTGAGCCATCAGAAGCCATAACGGTGCTGAAACAATATTGGAACAGCAATGCCAAACTCCAACAGTTACACGACGAGTTCATCGAAAACACCATCACCAACTTTTATTTACCCATGGGTATTGCACCCAACTTTCTCATCAACGGCAACTCGTATTCGGTTCCCATGGTAATTGAAGAAAGCTCGGTAGTGGCTGCAGCGGCCAAATCGGCTAAATATTGGAGTACAAGAGGTGGATTTAAAGCCACAGTTTTAAATTCGGAAAAAATTGGTCAAGTTCATTTTGTATATAAAGGCGACTCGGAAAAACTAACACTTTTCTTTCAAAAAAATAAAACCAAATTCTTTGCTGCTACAGAAGACATAACCAAGAATATGCAAAAGCGTGGCGGTGGCATTCTCGATATCGAATTGCGAAACAAAACCACAGCTTTGCCTCATTACTACCAACTTCATGCTACTTTTGAAACCAAAGACAGCATGGGTGCCAACTTTATCAACTCGTGTTTGGAACAGTTTGCTCGAACTTTGAAAGAAGAGGCTGCTAAATTTGATGATTTTTCTCCCACTGAAAAAAACATCGAAATCGTGATGAGCATACTCTCAAACTATGTCCCAAATTGCCTTGTTCGCGCCGAAGTTTCCTGCAAAGTAGAAGAATTAGCAGACAAAAAAATCGAGAATCCCCAACTATTTGCCGAAAAACTAGTGCAAGCTGTTGCCATAGCCGAAATCGAACCTTTTCGCGCTGTGACGCACAACAAAGGTATTATGAATGGTATAGACGCGGTGGTTTTGGCTACCGGTAACGATTTCAGAGCTGTTGAAGCTGGTGTTCATGCCTATGCTTCGCGCCACGGAAAGTACTCGAGTTTGTCGCATGCCTCTATAGAGAATGGTATTTTTTCCTTTTGGATGGAGATTCCACTAGCGCTAGGCACTGTTGGTGGCCTTACTTCATTGCATCCACTGGTTAAATTGGCATTGCAAATCTTACAACAACCATCGGCGCACGAACTCATGCAGATTGTAGCCGTGACTGGTTTAGCACAAAATTTTGCCGCTTTACGGTCGCTTACTACAACCGGAATTCAAGAAGGGCACATGAAAATGCACATCAATAACATTCTCAATCAGTACCAAGCTACAAGCGACGAACGCAAACAAATTGCAGCCTATTTTGAAAACCAAACCATTTCACACTCGGCCGTAGTTGATTTTATTCATAAAATACGAAATTGATTTAATTTTTTAGTAGAAGCTAATCCCGCTATTCGCTTTTATCTTTGTCTTTTTAAAGAAAAAAGCCAAAGGATAACCGCTGCTATCGGGGCTAAAAATAACAACATTGAAACAAACATTTTACAGCAACGGAAAACTTCTCATTACAGGAGAATATGTGGTTCTTGATGGTGCCAAAGCTTTTGCATTACCAACCAAATTTGGCCAAAATTTACTTATTGAAGAAGGCAACGATGAGCTTATCCATTGGAAAAGTTTTGATGAAGATGGAAGTCTTTGGTTTGAAGACACTATCTCATTTGAATCGGTGATTACAAAAGAACAATTCGACACTATCCATCCTATTAAAAATACACTGATTGAGATTTTGCACGAAGCTTACCTGATGAAAGCTGATTTTATTACACAAAGCAAAGGTTACCAAATCACAACTGAATTGACTTTTCCTAAATTTTGGGGTTTAGGAACCTCTTCCACTTTGATCAATAATATTGCGCAATGGCTGCAAATTGACGCTTACGAATTACTGAGAAGAAGTTTTGGTGGTAGCGGTTATGATTTGGCTTGTGCGCAACATAATTCCCCTCTTATTTATCAATTGGTTGATGAAAAACCACACATTGAAACGGTGTCTTTTCAACCTCATTTTTTAGATAAAATCTACTTTGTTTACCTCAATAAAAAACAAAGCAGCAAAAGGGCTATTAGTTCGTATTTGAATCAACGGGGCAACATCGATTCAACGATAAAAAAAATAAATCAAATTACGCAAAAAGTTATTCAATCAACTGAACCCAAAGCGTTTGCCTTGGCATTACAAGAGCATGAAATTGAGATGAGTACTATTTTAGAACAATTGACTGTTCAGGAGGTTCTTTTTCCCGACTTCAAAGGAGTAATCAAAAGCTTGGGTGCTTGGGGTGGCGATTTTGTACTGGCCATTGCCAAAGAAAATCCGACAGACTATTTTACTAACAAAGGCTATTCGATTGTGGTACCTTACCGCGATATGATTTTATAAAATAAAAATCCCGACTACTATGTAATCGGGATTTTCTTTATTAAAAAATAACCTTTATCTATTAATAAAATTCTAATCTATTATCTTCTATTGTAGCATTGGCTTTCAAAGCAGGAATAATTCTTCCCGCTGCTTGTTGTGCCATTGGCTTCAATTTATTTACATAAGCATCGTGTTTTGCCATTTTTGGGGCTTTGGTTACCGCTTTTGTTTTAACAACATAAACACCATTGTTTCCGTCGATGGGTGCAGACATTTTGTTGGCTCCTAAACCAAAAGCTGTTCCTACCACTTTTTGCTCCATACCAACATTTGGAATCATAGCATTTTCTACCGTTAAATCAGTAGCTTGTTGCACCGTTACTCCATTTGCTTTAGCAATAGCATCAAGCGAAGTACCTTTCATTTTGGCTTTGATTTTTTCTGCTTTCTTTTCGTTCTTGATAATGTATTCAATCATTGGTTTTGCTTCTTCAACAGTCATCAATCCTTTTTCATTAATTTTAGTCAATTTAGCAATTACGTGACCTACATTAGCAATTTCAAAACGTTTTACATCACCTACATTCGTATCGTCGCTGTACGCCCATTTGATGATTTGTCTTTGATTACCCGCTGCGCCAAATGCTTCATCCATTGGTTTGGCTTTAACAGCTGGGTTTACAGTTAACTTAGATGCTTTGGCTAGAGCGGCAAAATCTTTTTCATTGGCTTCCATTTCAAATTTTGTTGCTTTCGTATACACATCATTGGTTGTTTTTTCAGATGGATCAATACGCTGACCAACAGTGGCTAAAAGTACCGCATCTTGTTTGTCTGTCACATTGATAATATGGTAACCAAACTCAGACTCCACCAAACCGATTTTTCCAATAGGATTATTGAAAACAAAATCGTTGAACGGTTTTACCATTTGATTGGGAGCAAAATAACCCAAATCACCACCTTGCTGTGCAGAAGAGTCATCAGAATTTGTTAAAGCCAACATCA
>CAZAJH010000136.1:0-5450 GCA_964485385.1 uncultured Flavobacterium sp. | reverse complement strand
TAAGATTTTGGGACTGTAAGATTTTAGGATTGTAAGACTGTAGGATTGTAAGACTTTAGGATTGTAGGATTTTAAAAAGATTTATTCATACGGTCTTACAATCTTACAATCTAAGAAGTCTATTCAGTTACTGTTTTAATAAAAATATCGTTTACGCTGGGTATTTTCTCCACAAAATGGGTTACTTGTCCCCGTTGTACCAGCGTGTTCAACAAATCGTTGGGCGAATTATTACCTAGATTAATTTGTAGCTTTAACTCGTCGTTGAGTGATTTGAAATCGGTTTGTGATAAAGTAAATTTTTGCGACAAATCGTACATCAAACCTTCTACATTATTTGTCAGAATGCCAACATCGTAGGTATTGGTTCGGTACTGCTTTTTTACTTCAGTGAGTTTACCCTCAATCAGCTTGTTGGATTTATGAATTAGTGCTATATGGTCACACATTTCCTCGACGCTTTCCATGCGATGCGTTGAAAAAATTACCGAAGTACCTTGTTTGTTGAGTTCGATGATTTCGTCTTTAATCAAATTGGCATTGACTGGGTCAAAGCCCGAAAAAGGCTCGTCTAGAATCAGCAGCTTGGGTTGGTGCAAAACCGTTACGACAAACTGAATTTTTTGGGCCATTCCTTTGGAGAGCTCTTGGATTTTCTTGTTCCACCAGCCCTGAATTTCGAGACGATTGAACCAATAATCCAATTGGGTTTTGGCTTGCTGTTGGGTTAGTCCTTTGAGTTGAGCCAAATACAAACACTGCTCCCCCACTTTCATGGTTTTGTACAAACCGCGTTCCTCGGGCATGTAACCAATTACAGCAACATGCTCTGGTTTTAACGGCTCACCATCAAGAATTACTTCACCACTGTCGGGCATTGTAATTTGATTGATGATGCGAATGAGTGACGTTTTACCTGCTCCATTTGGACCTAATAATCCGTAGATGCTGCCTTTAGGAACTGTTAAAGATACTTGGTTTAACGCTGTATATTCGCCGTATTGTTTGATTACATTTTTTACTTCGAGGATGTTATTCATAATTATTGGTCAAATTTCAATATCAATGTCAAATTTCAATGTCAAATTGGATGTAAAAAACAAGTTGATGTTGAATTCTGAAATTGACATTTTGATTGGCAAAAGTACGCAATTAGTAATCGATTGAGATGATTTGTTACAAAAAACCCATCCTAGTTTTTACACAAGGATGGGAAAAATTGCTATGAAAAAGAAATTACTTGTTTCCAAGTAACATTCAAAAATAGAAATAATTTTTTTACTATGAAAACATATCTTTAACTTTTTCAAAAAAAGATTTTTCGTTCTTCTCTGGATGTGGTATAAAGTTAGCGTCAGTCAAGGATTTCTCGAAGAATTGACGTTGTTCTTTGGTGAGTGTTTTGGGCGTCCAAACGTTCACATGAACCAATAAATCGCCGTTTCCGTAGCTATTAATACTCGGAATTCCCTTACCTTTTAGTCGTAAAATCTTCCCAGATTGAATACCTTCTTCTAATTTTATTCGCACTTTTCCGTTTACGGCTTCGATATCTTTAGAAACTCCCAATGCTGCTTCGGCAAAACTGATGTACAAATCGTAGTGTAAGTTTTCGCCTTCTCGTTTTAAAAATTCGTGTTCTTGCTCTTCGATAGCTACGATTAAATCACCCGCAATTCCGTTTCCTGGCGCATCATTTCCTTTTCCAGAAACCTTTAGTTGCATCCCATCGGTAACTCCTGCTGGTATTTTGATTGAAACGGTTTCGTCTTCCAAAATCATTCCGTGAGCATCTGCATTGGCTGGTTTACTATCAATGATTTGACCAGAACCTCCACAAGTAGTACAAGTTGTAGCGGTTTGCATACGCCCTAATATGGTATTTGTTACACGTAAAACTTGTCCTTGACCATTGCAAGTTGAACAAGTTTTGTAACGAACCCCTGGCGCTTGAATTTTGCGTTTCACCTTTACTTTTTTCTCCACGCCATTGGCTACTTCTTCGAGTGTCAGTTTTACTTTGATGCGAAGGTTACTTCCTTTCATGCGGCGCTGACCACCTGAACTTCCGCCGAAACCGCCAAATCCACCGCCTCCAAAAGCACTGCCAAAAATATCGCCAAACTGACTGAAGATGTCATCCATATTCATATGACCACCACCAAAACCGCCAGCGCCCTCAAAGGCTTGATGTCCGTATTGGTCGTAGCGTGCTTTTTTGTTTGGGTCGCTTAATACTTCGTAGGCTTCGGCTGCCAATTTGAAATTTTCTTCCGCTTCCTTATTGCCTGGATTTTTGTCAGGATGAAACTCAATAGCTTTCTTGCGGTACGCTTTCTTGATTTCTTCTGGAGAAGCATTTTTGCTGATGCCTAATATTTCGTAAAAATCTTTTTTCATTTTCTCTTTTATAAATAACAGCGTCAAGTAAGTCACTTGACCTTGGAAAAATTATTGTCCGATTACCACTTTGGGGAAACGAATGATTTTATCACCTAATTTGTATCCTTTTTCGATTACGTCGACAATTTTGCCTTTCAAATCGTCTGTTGGTGCAGGAATTTGAGTAATCGCCTCGGCAAAATCAGCGTTAAAATCGTCACCTGCTTTGATTTCGACTTGCTCCAATCCTTTGGCTACCAATGTAGATTTTAGCTTTTCGTGGATGAGCTCTACTCCTTTTAACAAAACCTCGTCTTCTGATTTGGCAATTTGTGTCATGGCTCTGTCAAAATCATCCAATACAGGCAATAGCGCTTGTAGTACTTCTTGGTTGGCTGTTTTGAACAAATCGATACGCTCTTTGGTGGTGCGCTTTTTGTAGTTTTCAAATTCGGCAAAAAGACGCAAAAACTTATCCTTTTCTTTGGCTAATTCTTCTTCTAATTTTTGCTCAACCGTCAGCTCTTCGGCGGCTTCAACTTCAAGATTGGTTTGTTCTTCAGTGTTTTCTTCTGACTGATTCAGCGTATCATTTTCATTATCAAGAACCTCTTTTTCAGAATTTTCGGTATTCATTTTGCTTTTATTTTTAAACATATTTTTTCTTTTCTTAATCCAATTTGGATTGCAAAAGTACTGCCAAATGTTTAAAAATGTCAAATTGTCACCTATTTTTCTTTCAAGGAAAATGGACTTTTGTTGTTTTGAAAATAGAATTGTCTTGAATAGCCCCGATTGAAGAGGAAATACACCTTGCCCAAACACCAAAATGGGCAAGGTGTATTGGAACGAAAAGCGGGACAAGAGTAGCATTGAAAAACAATATAACTGCTCCAAAAAAATTTAATAAAAATTTAAGACTATTACGTTTTCGGATTTGGTATATTTGAAAATATAAAAGGTTCGGGGGTGCGCTGAAAGGCACAAAAAAGTATTAATTCACACCAAATAAAGAGAGTTCAGGCTAAACGGCTTGGACTTTTTTATTTTAGCTCCGCTTGAATGGCTTTTTGGGCGGTATCGAACTGAAATTCAAATCCGAGTGACATGGCTCGTTGTGGTATAATTTTTTTATCGTTGAAAAGCAAAATATGCATTTCTCCCAATACCAATTGCATGAGCCATTTGGGTATATTAGGAAAAATAAGGGGACGGTGCAGTTGTTTTGCTAGGCATTGCGTAAGTTCTTTGTTGCTTATTGACTGTGGCGCAACTGCGTTGATTACACCATCGATTTGGTTTTGAATGACCCAATAATACAACTTAGCTAAATCAGCAAGGTGAATCCAAGATTGCATTTGTTTTCCTGAACCAAAAGCTGCTCCGGCGAACAGGCGAATAGGTTTGATCATTTCGGGCAATGCTCCGCCTTTGGTAGAGAAGACAACACCCGTTCGCATTTTGGTTACTTTAATGCCGAGTTTTTGAAATTGATCGGCGCTGTCCTCCCATTTTACAACCAAGTTTGCTAAAAAGCTGGTATCTTTTTCGGTGGCGTTTTCATCGTAAACAGCAGTGGCACTGTCGGGATAAATAGCCGTACCAGAGGCCGAAATGAAATGTTCGACCTGATGGTTGGTTTTTTTGAGCAAATTGAATAGTAAATTAGTGGATAATATGCGGCTCTCGATAAGTTCTTGTTTGTATGTTTTGGTCCATCTTTTCGAAATGGAGGCACCGGCTAGGTGTACGATTGTTGTAACCCCTTCGAGGCAATTTTCGTCGATTTTCCCTTCGGCTGGATTCCAATAAAAAGCGATTCTGTTGGACGAGCTCTTCATCTTTTGCGGTGAGGTCGTAAGATAATGCACCGTATGTTGATTGAGAAGAAGTAGTTCTTCCAATTCGTTTCCGATTAAACCTGTAGCACCCGTGATTAAGATTCTCATTAAAAAGTAAATTAAAGAGCAAAGTTAATTCACACTTTATATAATACCGTGTTAATTGTATTGGCTTTAACTTTTGTTCATGATTTTAGCTTGACTGTCCATTCAAAATTGAACACCGAAACCGGATCGCCTTTCTCATCTACTCCAATCGATTGCATCCATACGGTTTGCCCCTCGCCTGTAGCTATTGTTTTTTGGATAGCTTGTAGCGCTGCGGTTCCTTCTTGGCAAGTGAAGGTAATTTTACCTGTTGCTTTTTTGGTAAATGTGGCGTTGTTGTTGGCTACAAGCATAGAAATATTCCTGCCCGATGACTTGATTTGCGAAATGACCAATGCACCTGTTGTCAACTCTGCTGCCATAGCTTGCACGGCAAAATACATCGAGTTAAACGGGTTTTGATTGAACCATCTGTGTCTTACAGTTACCTCACATTGGTTGTCTGAAATAGACCGAACACGCACACCACACCAAAATGCAGAGGGTAATTTAAAAAACAAAAAAAAGTTCAATTTAGAGGGTGAAATAGCCATGAAGTATTGATTTTGTTGTAAATATAGTGAAAAGAGGATGAAGTTAGCCTAACTTAAAAATGTTAAATATATGTTAAATTACAGTACTTTGCAATACAAGGTAATTGTTTTTAGCATTATCTTTGTATAAGAAATTAATAGCTTATGGAAAGTATTATTGATTTCGAGTTTTAATCATCACACGAGCCGACAGGCTAACGCAATCAAAAAACTAAATCAAATCAAAATGGAAACAACGAACGAAAAAAATGTATCAACCCTACTTCACTTGAGCGCCTTGACTCAGTATTTTATTCCGCTGGGCAACTACCTATTTCCGATCCTTTTATGGAGTGCCAAAAAGAAAGACTCTGAGTTTGTTGATTACAATGGAAAACAAGTATTGAACTTTCAATTGAGTATGTTGTTGTACTCACTTATTTTAGCTGTAATTGCTGTGCCCATCATTATTTATGTAGTGTTAAAAAATATCACTTTAAATGACATCATCAACCAAAATCGGGTTGTGGTAGACGAAATGCAATTGGGTAACTTTTCGGGATTGATCGTTTTACTAATTAGTGCGGCACTAATTTTTGGATTCATG
>CAZAJH010000135.1:0-5488 GCA_964485385.1 uncultured Flavobacterium sp. | reverse complement strand
TTTGGATTCGGCTTTGTCTAGCAAATCAAACACATCGGTGGTTTCATCGTACGAATCTTCAATGATTTCGGATGAAATTCGGATCAAACTGCGCTGAATGTATTTTTGTAAAATAATACGCGAATGAAACTCGATATGAGCTGAAGACGCAATTTTCTGAGTGAGCTGAATCAAATAAAAATCGCCACCTGCTAATTCTAGTTTTGCATTCTTTTTTAACTGAGCAGAAACTGTTAACAAGTCAATAGGCTGAGAATCTGTGAATAACTGAAAAATGGCTTCAAAAATATATTTGTGAGCTTCTTTGTAAAAGGCATCAGGTTGCAGGATATCAATTACCTCATCAACACCTTTCTTATCAATCATCATAGCTCCTAATACAGCTTCCTCAAGGTCGAGTGCTTGTGGCGGGAGTTTACCTCTCTCCAGATTTATTATCGTAGTTTTATCTACTTTTATTGGGTTTATATTTTTCAGATTTTCCATAAAGCGAAAGTAACCAATTCCATTTTTTTGGTGAAGTTTAGTTATTATCTTTTTTTGTTTATAACTAATTACTTTTTGTTAATAACCATAAAAAAACCGCCTCGCTATTGACGAGACGGCCGTATCTTAATTTGTAAGATTTTTACTCTTTGTACTCGCCCATTTTGCTGTATTTATCCATTCTTTGCGCTACTAGCTCGGTTGTTGATAAATCTTTCAATTCGTTGTAGGCTTTCGTGATGTATTGCTGTACGGTTTTAAAAGTAGTTTCTCTGTCGTAATGTGCTCCACCCAAAGGTTCCGGAATCACATCATCAACTAATTTTTGCTTTTTCATGTCCGAAGAAGTCAATTTTAAAGCTTCGGCTGCCGTTTCTTTGTGCTCCCAACTTTTCCATAAAATAGAAGAGCATGATTCGGGAGAAATAACAGAATACCAGGTGTTTTCCATCATTAGCACACGGTCACCAACTCCTATTCCTAAGGCACCACCAGAAGCACCTTCACCTACAATAACACAGATAATCGGCACTTTCAAACGGCACATTTCCAAAATATTACGCGCAATCGCTTCACCCTGACCTCTTTCTTCAGCTTCCAAACCAGGATAAGCGCCCGGTGTATCGATAAAAGTTACTACAGGAATGCCGAATTTTTCTGCCATTTTCATCAAACGCAAGGCTTTACGATAGCCTTCCGGATTAGCCATACCAAAATTGCGGTACTGACGGGTTTTGGTATTGTATCCTTTTTGTTGACCCACAATCATAAACGACTGTCCGTCTATTTTACCCAAGCCTCCCACCATTGCTTTATCATCTTTAAAGCCACGATCGCCAAAAAGCTCCAAGAAAGTTTCGCCGCACAAGGCATTGATGTGATCCATCGTGTAAGGGCGATTGGGGTGACGTGATAATTGAACACGTTGCCATGCTGTTAAGTTTTTGTATATCTTGCGCTTGGTTTCTTCTAGCTTTTTTTCAATTTGCTTGCAGGTATTGGTAACATCTACATCCGATTCTTGACCAATTATTTGACATTTGTCTAACTGATCCTCCAATTCTTTTATAGGAAGCTCAAAATCTAAGTATTCCATAGGATTTGTGCATTTAATTAAAAGTTCGAACTACAAATATAAAATTTTAATATTTCTTAAAAAGCAATTTTTTACGATAAGTTGTAAACAAAAAGCTAATTGGCTTTTGTTCTGCTTTTTAGAATTCCGTTCAAGATAACGGTAACCACAATAAGCAGTGCCCCGAAGTAAAAACCAGTACTCATTTGTTCTTTTTCTTTAAAAATCAAGACGGCCAGAATGATACCGTAAATGGGTTCTAAGTTGATTGTCAACATCACTGTGTAAGGGCTAAGGTACTTCATTACCGAAGTTGAGGCAATAAAAGCGTAGGCAGTACAAATTGAACTCAGGATAAACAAATAAAGCAAATCGTTTCCGTTGAGGTGAAAAAAATCGGCCGAGAATGAACTGGTAAACCAAAGAAAGAGTGAAAAGAACAAGACGCCTCCAGAGAGCTCGTAAATCGAAATTACAGTGGGTTCATACTCTTTGACAAACTTGCTATTGATAACAGCAAAAGAGGCTGAAAGAAAAGCCGACAATAGCGCCAAAAGTATGCCCTCCATATAATTGGCTTCAACTTTAAAAATAATGCAAAGCCCAACAACCACGAGCAATCCAAAAAATAACTCGTACCAAATAATTTTCTTTTTAAAAAAAATAGGCTCAATCAAAGAGGTAAAAAAAGCACCTGTTGACAAACAAGCTAATGTAATTGAAACATTGGAAACCTTAATCGCTCTAAAAAAAGTAAACCAATGCAAAGCAATAATCAAACCTGCTACCATAAATTTAAGTACCATTTGGGGCGGGACATTGACCTTACTCTTTTTTACTTTAATGTAAATGAAAATAAAAAAAACTGCAAACAACATCCTAAACCACACCAATGGCAGTGCATCAAGTGTAATTAATCGACCTAAAATAGCCGTAAATCCCCAGATGAATACAATCAAATGAAGATGTAAGTAGCTTTTTAGGTTATCGTTTGGCATTTTTCAATAAATAAATGGCTAATATTCCAAAAACTAAATTCGGAATCCATACAGCTATAATGGGAGGCGCAGCTGATTTTTCGGCAAGAACTCCAAAAATTTTATCTAAGAAAACAAAGGCAAAGGCCAGAATAATTCCAATGGCCAAATTCATTCCCATTCCACCTCGGCGTTTCATTGAAGAAACCGCAACGGCAATAATAGTCAAAATGAAAGCCGCAACAGGAATACTGAATTTTTTGTACAACACCACCAAATACCGGTTAATATTGGTTGAACCGCGCGCTTTTTCACGTTCAATAAAATCAATAAGTTCGTCATAAGGCAAGGTTTCAGCTATATAAACCACAGGGGTTAAGTCTTCAATTTCAAAATTAAAAACCGTATCCTTTTTCATGGCGATTTCAAAAGTATCGTTTAACTCCCCAATTTTTCGCTTTTTGTAATTGGTCATCGTATACGTGCTGTCTTTTTGATTCCAAGTCAATTGATCTGCCTTTATTTTGTATACCAATTTTCCTTTGCTAAATTTCTCTAGTGAAAAATTATAGGCCGTTTTATTGATGGTATTAAAATTACTCACGTAAATAAACTCATCCTCGCTAACTTGACGGTACACATCACTATCGTCGCGCATTTCGTTTCTTCCGCCACCGATCAAATACATGTACCTGAAATTTTTAAATCCTTCGGACGCTTTGGGAACTAAAAAAATTCCCATCACCAAAGCAAACAGCGAAACAATGACAGCTCCTACAATGTAGGGACGCAAAAAACGAGTAAACGAAATACCCGAACTCAGAATAGCAATAATTTCGGTGTTATTGGCCAACTTAGATGTAAACCAAATGATGGATAAAAACAGAAAAATCGGAAAAAGAAGATTGGCAAAATAAATTGTAAAATCCACATAATAAGAGGCAAGAGCAGCAAAAGGCACTTTGTTTTCAATCATCTTATTTACTTTTTCTGAAACGTCGATGACAATTCCAATCGGAATAAACATCAACAGCATCACCGAAAAGGTAATCAAGTAGCGTTTGAGTATGTATTTGTCAATTATTTTTAACATCTTCAAAGTTTAAGGCTTCAAGTTTCAGGTTTCAGGTTTCAGGTTTCAAGTTTCAAGTTTCAAGTTTCAAGTTTCAAGTTTCAAGTTTCAGGTTTCAGGTTTCAGGTTTCAAGTTTCAGATTCAAATAACTTGGAATTTGAAACTTGAAACAAAAATTTACAATCGTTGACTCATTTGTTTTACCATTTGGTCTTTCCAAACTCTAAAATCACCCGCTAAGATATGCTTTCTGGCTTCACGAACCAACCACATGTAAAAACCAAGGTTGTGAATAGTAGCAATTTGCTTGCCCAAAAACTCATCTGCAGCAAACAAGTGACGCAAGTAAGCTTTGGTGTATTCGGTATCAACAAACGTGATTCCCATTTCGTCAATCGGAGAAAAATCGTCTGCCCATTTTTTATTTTTGATATTAATAATACCATTTGCCGTAAAAAGCATTCCATTGCGTGCATTTCGAGTTGGCATCACACAATCAAACATATCAACTCCCAAAGCTATATTTTCTAGAATGTTAATCGGCGTTCCCACACCCATCAAATAGCGGGGTTTGTCTTCAGGCAAAATGGCACAAACCACATCGGTCATAGCATACATTTCCTCAGCTGGTTCACCAACCGACAAGCCCCCAATAGCATTGCCTTGTTGGCCAGTATTGGCAATAAATTCGGCCGATTGCATGCGCAAATCCTTGTACGTACTTCCTTGTACAATCGGGAAAAATGTTTGCTCATAGCCGTATTTAAATGGCAATTTCTCCAAATGCGCAATACATCTATTGAGCCAACGGTGTGTCATGTGCATGCTGCGTTGCGCGTACCGATAATCGCACGGATAGGGCGTACACTCGTCAAAAGCCATGATGATATCAGCACCTATTGTACGCTGAATTTCCATTACATTTTCGGGTGTAAACACGTGATAAGAACCATCGATATGCGACTTAAATTTTACCCCTTCTTCTTTGATTTTCCGGTTGGCCGACAAGGAATACACCTGATACCCTCCAGAGTCTGTCAAGATATTGCGATCCCAATTCATAAATTGATGCAAACCGCCCGCTTGCTCCAAAATGTGTGTTTGTGGACGCAAATACAAATGGTAGGTATTTCCTAAGATGATGTCGGGATTGATATCGTTTTTCAATTCACGCTGATGCACCCCTTTTACCGAAGCTACTGTTCCAACGGGCATAAAAATAGGAGTTTCAATTACACCGTGATCGGTTGTAATCTTTCCTGCTCTCGCCTTCGAATTAGGGTCTTTTTGTAGTAAATCAAATTTCATTTTGGCTGATTTCAGTTGGCAAATATAACGGATTTCAAATTGTAGCCTTAGCATTTAGGATTTTATTTAACAATTTTGAATTGGGGCGTGTCCCCATAGCCAAAAACGGCGCCTTACCGTCTTGTTTTTGCCTATGGGGACCGTGCTGTCCGCTGTATCTCTGGATGCTTCGTGCCTCGCCACCAGAGGATGCCGCTTCCATCACTCACGCAGCTGAGCTACTCACAAAACCATTCTTAAAAAGAAGCTTAACTATTGTTTAAAACCTTTGATAACTATTCCTAATTTCATTTGCCAAGCCGTAAAATTCAATTTATTTTTGAATCCATAATTTTTTTTAACTCTATACAATGTCTAACAATCAACAACTACACGATTTAACAACACAAGTCCGAAGAGATATTCTTCGTATGGTACACGCTGTCAATTCGGGTCATCCAGGAGGTTCCTTGGGTTGTACCGAATTTTTAGTTTGTTTGTACCAAGAAATTATGACCCGAAAAACGGGTTTTGACATGAATGGTATTGGTGAAGATATTTTCTTCCTTTCCAACGGCCAGATGTCACCC
>CAZAJH010000134.1:0-5489 GCA_964485385.1 uncultured Flavobacterium sp. | reverse complement strand
TAGTCGGATTTCCTTCCATACCGTTGACCAAAGCAAAAGGCCCACCAAGGCTGTAATTTTCATGTGGTTGATGCAGTAACTGAATCTTTTTCCCTGTTGATTTATTTACAAAAAAATCCTGAGAAACTGTTGCGCTCTTTTGGGTTTGATTATCAAAAAAAGCAGCTTTAATTGTCGTAGTAGTAGTAATGGTTATTGGATTAAAGTATGCTGTTGAATTGGATTGAGGCTCACTACCATCCGTCGTAAAACGAATCCCTTGCATATTTTTGGCAGATTTCAATTGTAATTGAATGCCATTGCCATTGGGTAAGGATTCCACTTGTGAGGTCACTTCAAAAATGGCTTTACTGTAATTAATTCCGAGTTGATCCAATGTTGAGAATTGACCTACCACACGCTCTTGAAATTCATTGTAATTGGCTGCATTAGCAGTTCCCCAAAGCACTTCAGAGAGTGCCATTATACGTGGAAAAAGCATGTACTCAACTTGCTTTTCGTCGTACATATACTCTGTCCAAAGGTTTCCTTGAGCACCTAATATGTATTGGGATTCTTCACTTGAAAGTACCTCTGGAATCGGATTAAAAGCGTACACCTTTTCAAGATTGGTATAACCACCTATAGCCAAAGGTTCGTTTTTAGGATCACCTTGGTAATGATCAAAATAGCAGTGCGAGCCGGGAGTCATAACTACATTATGTTTTTGCTTTGCCGCTTCGATTCCGCCTTCTGTTCCCCGCCAACTCATTACTGCAGCATTGGGAGCTAAACCACCTTCGAGAATTTCGTCCCAACCTATAATCTTTTTCCCTTTACTATTGATAAACTTTTCGATGCGTTGAATAAAATAACTTTGAAGTTCATGCTCATCTTTTAGATTTTTCTCTTTCATCAGTTTTTGGCAATTCGGACAGTTTTTCCAGCGAGTTTTAGGACATTCGTCTCCGCCGATGTGAATATATTCGGATGGAAAAAGAGGAAGAACTTCATTGAGAATATCTTCGAGAAAAGTAAACGTTGCTTCTTTTGGACAAAAGACATCGTCTAAAACACCCCATTGTTTGGCTACCTCAAATGGTCCGCCTGTACAGGAATATTCGGGATACGAAGCCAAAGCAGCAAGGGCATGTCCTGGCATTTCAATTTCGGGAACAACTGTTACGTGGCGTTGTTGAGCGTAAGCCACAATTTCTTTGATATCATCTTGGGTGTAAAATCCGCCATAGCGTTGGTCATCGAACTTATTTTCATTGTAATGACCTATCATCGAACCGTTGCGCCAAGCGCCAACTTCGGTTAGTTTAGGGTATTTTTTTATTTCGATTCGCCAACCCTGATCATCTGTCAAATGCCAATGAAATGTGTTCATTTTGTACATAGCTAAATAATCGATATACTTTTTGATGAACGCTTTAGAAAAAAAATGACGCGACACATCTAGGTGAATCCCTCGCCATTTGAACTTTGGTTGATCGACTATTTCGGTGGTTGTGATTTTGACTTCTGATTTTGATTCGGATGGCAGCAGTTGAACTAGCGATTGCACACCGTAAAACAAACCTTGATTGGTTGCCGATTGAATTTGAATGTAATCAGAAGTAATGGAAATGGTATAAAGCTCTTTGTTGAAATTGGCATTCGTTGGTGTTAACAAACTCAGTTGAATAAATGAATTGGTCTGAATGTTCGAATCTATTTTTAACTCAATGCCTGTTCGTTGTTGAATTGTTCTTTTGAGAAAATCGGCTTCAAAAGAATCTTTAGGTGCTTGTATCACTGTTTGGTTGGACAACACGAAAGTACTTTCTTCTACTCTAAAAATTTTAGGTTTAGGTATAATTGGCAGTTGTTGTACTTGCGCGAAACAAAAAGTAGAAAATAATACAAAAAAGAAATATTTAATTTGCATGAAGCGTGTAGTTTGTGATGCTAAATTTACACAAAAAAAGCAATAAAAAAAGCCCCACTTTTCAGTGAGGCTTGAATTGTATGGTTGAGCTATTATTTAATAGCGTCTACTTTTGCTTTTACTTCAGCTTCTGTACCTTCAATAGTTTCGGTTGTAGCAACCCCGTTGGTTGATTTAGTTACGGTTGCTTTTACTTTACCATTGGCTTGCTTTTCCATGATAACCTTAGTAGAAATTTCTTGTTTTACTTCGCCAACATATTTACCCGTTTCATCATACATTGCCATACATTTGGCTTTCTCTTCAGGTGAACAACCATTTTTGTCACACATTGCTGCACATTCCTCTTTGGTCATTGTTGCACATTTGCTTCTATCGCACTTTCCAGTTGAAGCGCCTTTCACGTTCTCACATCCTGGGTTAGTACAACCCTTGGCTTCACACTCTTCTTTGCTCATTGAAGCACATTTTTCAGTTGCTTCACAGCATGAGCCTTTAGAGGAAGTAGCATGAACATCATGACCGCCTAAAATTGGTGCAATTACCAATCCAACTAAACAAGTTAATTTGATTAAGATATTCATCGATGGACCTGATGTATCTTTGAATGGATCTCCAACAGTATCACCAGTTACAGCTGCTTTGTGCGCATCAGAACCTTTGTATGTCATTTCACCATTGATTTCAACACCAGCCTCAAATGATTTTTTTGCATTATCCCAAGCTCCACCAGCATTATTTTGGAAAATAGCCCAAAGTACACCCGAAACACAAACACCAGCCATATAACCACCTAAAGCTTCGGCTCCCATAAATAGTCCAACTAAAATAGGAACGATGATCGTAATAGCTCCAGGTAACATCATTTCGCGTAGCGCCGCTTTGGTAGAAATATCAACACATTTTCCGTATTCTGGTTTACCTGTACCATCCATGATACCTGGAATTTCTCTAAACTGACGACGTACTTCTTGCACCATGTCCATTGCTGCTTTTCCTACTGATTGCATAGCTAGAGCAGAAAAAACAACTGGAATCATTCCTCCTATGAATAAAGCAGCCAATACATCCGCTTTGAAAATATTAATCCCGTCGATACCTGTAAAAGTAACATAGGCTGCAAATAATGCTAAAGCTGTTAATGCCGCAGAGGCGATTGCAAATCCTTTTCCAACAGCAGCAGTAGTATTACCAACCGAATCCAATACGTCTGTTCTTTGACGTACTTCTTTTGGCAATTCACTCATTTCAGCTACACCACCAGCATTATCTGCGATGGGTCCGAATGCATCGATAGCCAATTGCATTGCTGTAGTAGCCATCATAGCTGAAGCCGCAATGGCAACACCATAGAAACCTGCCAATGCATATGCTCCCCAAATAGCAGCTGCAAACAAAATAACTGAACCAAATGTTGATTTCATACCTGTTGCTAAACCGGCAATGATGTTAGTGGCAGCACCTGTAGATGAATTTTGAACAATATTTAAAACGGGTTTTTTACCCAAAGCAGTGTAAAATTCAGTAATGGCTGAAATCAACCATCCCACAGCCAAACCAACTAAAGTAGAATAAAACACATGACGGCTTGGAATAGCTTTTACTCCTTCGCCAAAGAACTTCATATTGATGGTTTCTGGCAACATCATTTTGATTAAAAACCAACAAGCCACAACAGTCAACGCTAACGAAACATAATTACCCAAGTTTAAAGCAGATTGTACTTGTGCCTCTTTTGCTTCATTATTTTTAATTTTAACAAAGAAAGTACCAATAATAGAGGCCAAAATACCAACTCCAGCAATAACTAGAGGTAATACAATTGGTCCCATTCCGTTGAAGTTATCTGTAAACTGGCTTCCAGAAGCTTCTGACATATCTTTGATGATGTAATTTCCTAACACCATAGAAGCCAACACCGTTGCAACGTATGAACCAAATAAGTCAGCACCCATACCCGCTACGTCTCCCACGTTGTCACCCACATTGTCAGCGATAGTAGCCGGGTTACGCGGATCATCTTCAGGAATACCTGCTTCTACTTTACCTACTAAGTCAGCACCAACATCGGCTGCTTTGGTATAGATACCGCCACCAACACGAGCAAATAAAGCAATAGACTCAGCTCCTAAAGAAAAACCAGCCAATGTTTCTAATACCATTGACATATTGTCGTAGAATGATTTTGAAGAATCACCCATGAATTGATTTAAGAAGAATAAAAAGAAGATGCTCAATCCCAAAACAGCTAATCCGGCTACACCCAATCCCATTACAGTTCCACCTCCAAAAGACACATTTAAGGCTTGAGGCAAGCTTGTTTTGGCTGCTTGCGTAGTTCTTACGTTAGCTTGGGTTGCAATTCGCATTCCGATGTTTCCTGCCAAAGCAGAAAAAATAGCTCCGAACACAAAAGCAATTACAATCATCCAGTTGGATGCTCCTGAAAATTGAGACACTGCAAAAAGAGCCACCGATGCAATCACCACAAATACGGCTAATATTCGGTACTCCGCTTTGAGGAAAGCCATAGCGCCTTCTTGAATGCTTTTTGAAATGCTTTGCATTTTGTCATCACCAGCGTCTTGTTTGTTAACCCACATGGCTTTGATTCCCATGAATGCAAGTCCTAGAATTGCCATTACAATTGGCAAGTAAATCATAAATTTATCCATCGTTATTTATTTAAAATCGGGCAAAAATAACAAAAATTTAAGAATTCAAAGAATTTAAAGTAGGGAATCGCAAATAAAAACGCTAAATAAATATAGTTTGGAAAGTTCGAATAGCGAAGCGCGAGATAAGAAGGAGCGGAACAAGAGGCTTTCTATATCTTGTTTCTTTTTTTTAAGTAATAATGCCACAAAACAAATGAAGCAAAAGTACGATAGGGTTTCCAATTGTCGGAAATGACTTTCATTTCTTCTGGTGTTTGGCATTGGTAGAGTGTTCGTAAGGTGTTTTGGATTGCAATATCACCCAACGGGACCACATCGGGCAATTGCAAACAAAACATTAGGTAAACATCGATACTCCAATTACCAACTCCTTTGATGGAAATGAGTTCTTTACGAATTTGATCTTCGGTTTTGTGTATAAAACTGTCAAAATCAATTTGGTTGTCAAGTACTTTTGCGGCCAAATCTTTGAGGTAACTTATTTTCTGACGCGAAACACCACAGCTGCGCAATGTTGCATCTGGACAATTGCATACATTTTCGGGTGAAATTTCTGGTAACTTATTTTGAATTTTAACAAAACAAGCTTTGGCCGATTCAATCGACACTTGTTGCTCGAGTATGATGTGACACATGGAAGCAAAACCTTGGTCTCGTTTTTGGATAATGGGATGACCGAAATTCTCTAAAATGAATTGGATTCTATCGTCTTTAGATATAAGATGTTGTATAAGCTTTTCCACTTGTCTTGTGAATTATATTGAATACGCTGCAAACAGATTTCTGATCATTGCTTACCGAAATAGCCCAAACCTCAAGGCAGGAAGGGATCAGCGAAAAGCTTGGAAGATCAAAAAGTAGTTTTTGTTGGCTTACCGAAGCGATAAACGGAAGCGATG
>CAZAJH010000133.1:0-5533 GCA_964485385.1 uncultured Flavobacterium sp. | reverse complement strand
GGTTTGCGCAAAGCAATGCCTATCACTTTTATGACGATGATGATTTCAACTTTAGCCATTGCTGGAATTTTCCCTTTTGCAGGATTTTGGTCTAAAGACGAAATTTTGATGGTCGCTTTCGAACACAACAAAGCGCTTTGGATAGTCGGTACTCTTGCATCTATTATGACGGCTTTCTATATGTTCCGCTTGATGTATCTAACGTTCTTCAAAGAATTCCGCGGAACCGAAGAGCAAAAACACCATTTGCACGAAAGTCCGAGTTTGATTACGTTTCCTTTGATCATATTGGCTGCTTTAGCTACTGTTGGAGGATTAATCAACTTGCCTGGAAGTATGTGGTTGACTCATTTTATCGAACCTATTCTAAAAACCAAACACGAAAATCATGCTTTGGGCACTCAGGAATATGCGTTAATGGGTGTTGCTTTGGCCGGAGCTGTCATCGGAATTGCTTGGGCCTATGCTAAATACATCAAACAAAATTTTGTACCCGGTGAAGATGCACAAATTCAAGGATTCTCCAAAACGATTTACAATAAATATTATGTGGACGAATTCTATACAGCGCTTATTGTAAAACCATTGAACGGCCTATCTAATTTCTTTAGAACGACCTTAGAGCCAGCTTTATCCAAATCGGTTTACGGATTAGGAACAGTAGCCAGCGAACTCGCTCACAAAGGGAAAAAATTACAAAATGGAAGCATCGGATTTTATTTGTTTGTGTTTGTAATCGGATTTTTCTCAATCATCATTTATTTATTTTTAGTTAAATAATTCTTTACTAATGGATGTAACTGCTCTATTATTATTACTCTTTATTGGTTCATTAGCCACGTATTTTTCGGGCGATAAATGGGCCTCAAAAATAGCTCTAGTGTTCAGCTTGGGTGCTTTTGGATTGACTTTGTATTTGCTGAATCTTTTTCAAAGCGGCACCAACATCGATCATCTATCCCAATGGATTGATGTGCCAAAAGTGAGTTTTGCTTACCAAGCCGACGGACTTTCATTAGCTATGGTTTTATTGACTACGGCACTCACACCTTTGATTGTATTTTCTTCTTTCGGCAATCAATTCAACAAATCGAAAAACTTCTATGCCTTGGTGTTGTTCATGGCTTTTGCAATGACAGGAACCTTCTTAGCAACTGATGGCTTGCTCTACTATGTGTTTTGGGAATTAGCGTTATTACCGATTTACTTCATTGCTTTAATTTGGGGGAATGGTGATGCCGATGAACGCAAAAAAGCAGTAGTAAAATTCTTCATTTACACTTTGGCTGGTTCTTTATTTATGTTGATTGCTTTTGCGTATTTATATACTATTTCAGGAAGTTTCTTGTTGAAAGACTTGTACGCTATTAATTTAACAACACAAGAACAATTCTGGATATTCCTGGCGTTTTTTGCCGCGTATGCCATTAAAATTCCAATCATTCCTTTTCACACTTGGCAAGCCAAAGTATACCAAAAAGCACCTACAGTAGGAACCATGCTTTTATCAGGAATCATGCTAAAAATGGGATTATACAGCGTCATTCGTTGGCAATTGCCCATTGCACCAGAAGCTGCCAAAACCTATATGCCAATTCTAATTGGATTGAGTATTGCGGGTGTGATTTACGGTTCAATTGTAGCCTTACGTCAAAAAGATTTGAAAAAATTATTGGCCTATTCGTCATTAGCTCACGTGGGGTTAATTGCTGCTGGTTGTTATACGCTAACCGTTGATGGATTAAACGGAGCCGTTTACCAAATGATAGCGCACGGATTTGTAATTGTGGGATTGTTCTTCTGTGCTGAAATCATTTATAGAAGATACGAAACCCGAAAATTGGAAGACATGGGTGGTATTCGTTCGCAAACGCCCAAATTCTCCTCACTATTTATGATCATGGTTTTGGCCTCAGTAGCCTTGCCGGGAACGTACAACTTTGTGGGCGAATTTACCGTATTGTACAGTTTGAGCCAAGTCAATCTTTGGTTTGCTGTTTTGGGTGGAACGACTATCATTTTGGGTGCTTATTACATGTTACGCATGTTCCAAAAAGTAATGTTGGGCGCTACCAACGATAAAGCATTTGCCGATGTTACAACGCATGAGGCCATCACACTAGTGGTGATTATTGGTTTCTTATTGTTTTTTGGATTGTATCCAAAACCGTTTACAGATTTGGTTTCTCCTGCCATTGAAACTACTTTACAACAAATTAACAGCATATCATAATGGATAGTTTAATAGCAATCATAGCACTAGGCGTTTTTTGTTTAATAGCTGAAATTTTCAACTTCAGAAAAGCCATAATTCCTGTCTCTATTGTAGGTTTATTGGGCATTTTAGGCTATTCATGGTACAGTTATACGGGTGAAGCTTCGTTTTACAACAACATGATTGTAACCAATAAGTTTTCGTTGGCCTTCTCTACATTGTTTATTCTACTGACTATCTTCTTAATTGCTTTAGGAAGCGATTTTTACAAAGACAAACCGACCAAATTCTCCGATTTTATTGCGATCAAAATATTCCTTTTGTCGGGAGCAGTTTGTATGGTTTCATTTGGTAATTTATCGATGTTTTTCCTTGGTATCGAAGTGCTTTCGATTTCGCTTTATGTATTGGCTGCGAGTAGTCGATTGAGTTTGAAAAGCAACGAAGCGGGAATGAAATACTTTTTGATGGGATCCTTTGCTTCGGGCATTATCTTATTTGGAATTTGTTTAATTTATGGTGCCACAGGATATTTTGACTTGACTGAAATTTACGAATTATCCAAAGGTGCTGCCTTACCCAGTTGGTTTTACATCGGAATTATATTATTGGTCATTGGAATGCTATTCAAAGTAGCTGCTGTGCCTTTTCATTTTTGGGCTCCCGATGTGTACGAAGGTTCGCCTGCATTGGTAACGGCTACCATGAGCACCTTGGCCAAAGTAGTGGCGATGGCTGCTATGTTTAAATTGATCAGCTCGTTAGATGCTACAATCTTGTACCGAATGGAAATTGTGATTGTAGTCGTTTCAATCCTTTCGATGACGGTTGGGAATATCATGGCATTGCGTCAGAAAAACGTGAAACGTATGTTGGCCTTTTCGGGTATTTCACACGCTGGATTTATGCTGATGGCATTGTTGAGCTTGTCGACATCTGCTAGCACTTTATTGTATTATACTTTTGCCTATGCCTTGGCGGGAATTGCCGCATTTGCCGTAATTATATTTGTATCGAAAAACAAAGAAGACGAAGCCATTTCCAATTTTAATGGTTTGGGGAAAACCAATCCTGTGATGGCTGGAATTTTGACTGCATCGTTATTGTCGATGGCTGGAATTCCGGTATTCTCTGGATTCTTTGCTAAGTTTATGTTGTTTACACAAACCATCGACGCGGGTTATTTGATTGTGGTGATTGCGGGTGTAATCAACTCGATTATCAGTATTGGTTACTACTTCAAATTGATTTTGGCCATGTACACCAAAGACGCTTCCGATGATAACCATAGCAATGCGTTTGTGTACAACGTGATTGCCTTAGTAGCGATTTTGTTGAACGTAGTCATTGGATTGTACCCTACGCTGATTACTTCATTATTGAACTAGAATTCACCTTAATTAAATAAAAAAAACCACTCGAAATAATTGGAGTGGTTTTTTTGTTTTCTCGATACAGGAAACCTGACAGGTTTTGAAAACCTGTCAGGTTTACGAACTGAATAAATAACTTGATCTAGTTGGATTAGCACTTCTATTTTTGACAAAAGACGTTTCTTCCTTAGCCCCGACCTGCCTACCGGCAGGCAGGTTGGACGGAAAGCTTGTGAGGAACGAACAACTTGGAGGGAAAGCGGGAATGACGATTGCAAGAAAGCCCAAACCATTCGCTTCAAAAAAAACATATCAACAACTGCTGTTTTTAACAATTGTGTCGTGGGCAATTTTGTATTTTTACAAGATGTATGCTTTAGTCGATTGCAATAATTTTTACGCTTCTTGCGAACGCGTTTTTCAACCGCATTTGATTGGACAGCCCCTTGTGGTTTTGTCTAACAACGACGGCTGTATTATTTCGCGCAGTGACGAAGCTAAAGCCCTTGGTATTGGGATGGGTGCACCCGAATTTCAGGTGCGAAAAGAATTGAAAGAGAAAAATATTCACGTCTTTTCATCCAATTATGCCTTGTATGGCGATTTGAGCAATCGGGTGATGAAAATTTTGGAAGGATTTACGCCACACGTAGAAGTGTACAGCATAGACGAAGCCTTTTTGAACTTTGACGGCATGCCAATTCCCGATTATTTTTCGTACGGTTTGGAGATGAAAAAACGCACAATGAAATGGCTGAGCATCCCGATTTCGGTTGGATTTGCTCCTACGAAAGCCCTCTCGAAAGTAGCCAATAAAATTGCGCGTAAATTTCCCGAAAAAACGAATGGTGTTTACCTAATCGACAATGATGAAAAACGCATCAAAGGATTGAAGTGGACGAAAATTGAAGACGTTTGGGGTATTGGTTTTCGGTTGAGTAAAAAGATGAAAGCCCAACAAATTTTTACTGCATACGATTTTACTTTAGCACACAACGAAGCGTTTATCAAGAAAGAAATGGGTGTGGTTGGCTTGCGGTTGCGATTGGAGTTGCTGGGCGAATCGGTTTTGGAAATGGAAGAACCCAAAGCCCGAAAAAACATTGCCATTACCCGAAGTTTTGCGGGCAACATCACCACGTTGAGCGAAATGAAAGAACGCGTTTCGACCTTTGCTACAGTCTGTGCCGAGAAATTACGCAAACAGCAGTCGTGTTGCAACGCCGTAATTTTGTACTTGCGCAAAGACCATCACAAAACCCAACGCGATCGGTATTCGTTTTACCGTTTGGAAACCCTGCCGTTTGCCAGTAATTCGAACATTACAATCAGTTCGGTAGCTGTGCAAATGCTAGAAAAAGTATTTGAAGAAGGTGAAATTTACAAAAAAGCGGGTGTGATTGTAACCGATATTATTCCAGAAAACGCTAAACAGTTGCATTTATTTGAAGAAGAAAATCCGAAGCACCAAAAGTTGATGCAAGTGATTGATGCTTTTCACCAACGTACGGGCGAGCGGAAAATCAAATTGGCCCGCCAAGATTTAGAGCGCACCTGGACGATGAAGCAAAACCATCTTTCACCAAAATATACAACAGACATTAAAGATATTTTAAAAGTTAAGTGTGTTTAAACCCTGTAAGACCTATAAGTTCATTTAAGCCTTTCCATCCACTTTCTTTTTCTTACATGCCTTAAATGGTTCAAAAAAAATGATAAAAAAACTTAATTTTTTTCTACCTGATTTTGAAAACAGCCACGAACTGCCGTTTATTGCGGGTGGCATCAAAGCGGGTTTTCCATCGCCAGCGGCTGATTTTGACGAAACGCGGATTAGTTTAGACAACGTGTTGGTCAAAAACAGAGAAGCGACTTTTTATGCCAAAGCATCAGGACCCTCGATGATTGGTGCGGGTATTGACGATGGTGATATTCTGGTGTTTGA
>CAZAJH010000132.1:0-5535 GCA_964485385.1 uncultured Flavobacterium sp. | reverse complement strand
ACGAATTGTGAGAGTGTCGCTTTACCAACCATTCCAGTAGGAAACTATTACACCGGATCGGGAGGTACAGGAACAATGCTCAATGCGGGCGACTTGGTAACATCCAGTCAAACATTGTATATTTTTGTAGACAATGGAAATGGCTGTCAAAATGAAGTGACTGTTCCGATTACTGTATATCCTGCACCAATTATTGATTCGCGCCCTGATCAAACTCCTTGTAATTCTTACACACTTACCGCTTTGGCCAATGGTAACTATTATACTGGTCCGAATGCTACAGGAACTATGTTGAATGGAGGTGACGTTATTACAACATCACAAACGATTTACATTTATGCAACCAACAACAATGGATGTGTTGCAGAAACCAGTTTTGAAATTACAATATTCGTGATTACTGCCGATACGGTAGCCGATGTGACTACCTGCGACAGTTATATTTTACCTACTCTTTCAGCTGACAACCATTATTACACCCAACCCAATGGCCCGCATGGAACAGGAACTGAAATTTTACCCGGAACCGCAATTACCTCAACACAAACAATTTATGTGTATGTAGAATCAGCCGAGCGTATCAATTGTTTTGACGAAAAAAGTTTTACAGTAACTATTATCCCAACTCCATTTGTAGGTAATTTTGCTGATGTAAACACATGTAATTCGTATATTTTACCTGCTTTAAGTGTTGGAAACTATTACACACAACCCGGTGGTACGGGAACGCAACTTAATGCAGGTGATGAAATTACTACCAACCAAACACTTTATGTATATGCTGATTCGGGAACAACACCCAATTGCAGCGATGAAAAATCATTTACAATCACGTTATTCAATGTAGATGAAGTACCAGACGTAACTACTTGTGAAAGCTATACGCTTCCTGCATTAACCATTGGAAATTATTACAATGGACCCAACGGAACGGGTGGAATGATACCGCAAGGCAGCACCATTTCAACAACTAAAACCCTATATGTATTTGCGTATTCTGGTTTTAATCCGAATTGCAGTGACGAAACCTCTTTTGATGTAACCATTATTGACACTCCAACTGTGAATCCGGTTCCTGCATCATTGCGTATTTTGTGTGATGAAGACGGAACTAATGATGGCATTATGGTGATTAATTTATCGACCCTAACAGCAAGCGTTTTAGGAAACCAAACAGGATCTGAATTTGCAGTTTCCTATCACGAAAGTTTAAATGATGCTTTAGCGAATAGCAATCCAATAGCCACCACTCTGTTGACAACTATTTACGCTCGTGTCAACAATTCTCTGGCACCGAATTGTTTCGATATCAAGCCAATTAGCTTTATCATTAATACAATTCCGGAACCCCTGCTACAGGAAGGTATTGTATGTATTGACAACAATGGTAATCTCTTGAATTCTTACACAATCACGAGTGGATTAGCAGCTGCTACGCATACTTTTGAATGGTTTGATGCTACTGGCCAAGTAGTGGGAACTTCAAGTTCGTATGTGGCGACTTTGCCAGGCACGTACAGTTTATTGGCTACCAATACGGCCACAGGTTGTACATCAGAGGAAACTTTTGTAACAGTAACGGTTTCAGCTCCGGCAGTTGTAGCTTACAGTGTGAGCGAGGATTTTACTCTCAATCAAACAGTTACCGTTGTGGCATCAGGAACCGGAGATTATGAGTATTCGTTAGATGATGGTCCCTTTCAAGATAGTCCAATTTTTGAGAATGTAGCATCCGGTCTTCATACGATAACAGTTCGTGATAAAAATGGTTGTGGTTTGACTGTAATTGAAGCCTTGGTGATTAACTATCCTAAGTATTTTACTCCAAACGGAGATGGCATCCACGAAACATGGAACATCAAAGATTTGAAAGAACAACTCAATGCTGAAATTTTCATTTTTGATCGGTATGGAAAACTAATCAAACAAATTTTCCCTTCAGGTTTGGGTTGGGATGGAACCTATAATGGAGCACAAGCGCTTTCTGATGACTATTGGTTTACCGTAACGTATGTAAAAGATCAGGAAGAACGACAATTCAAAGCGCATTTTACGCTCAAACGCTAAGTCCCCAAATTTACCTTTCTATATTTTCTTAAAAAACTCCCGAAACGATATTGGGAGTTTTTTTTTTACCATCTAATAATAGCGCTACCCCAAGTAAAGCCACTACCAAAGGCAGCCAATACAACTAAATCGCCTTCCTTAATTTTTCCATTTTCCCATGCCTCGGTTAATGCAATCGGGATAGAAGCGGCTGTAGTATTGCCGTAACGCTGAATGTTATTAAAAACCTGTTCATCGCTTAGTTGAAACTTTTGCTGAATGAATTGCGAAATTCGTAGATTAGCCTGATGTGGGATCAACATTGAAATATCGCTTACTTGTAAGTTATTGGTTTGCAAACCTTCCATAATTACTTCACTAAAACGAACTACTGCGTTTTTAAACACAAACTGTCCATTCATATAGGGAAAATAACTTTCGTCGTTCGGATCGTTGTCTGCCAAAATATCGGTAACCCAACGTTTTCCCATTCCTGGTGCAATAAGTGACAATTCCTCTGCATGTTGACCTTCGGAATGCAAATGCGTCGATAGAATTCCTTTGGTCAAGTCTTCTTCCCTACTGAGAATGGCTGCTCCGGCACCATCGCCAAAAATAACTGAAACACCTCGACCTCTTGTTGTCATATCCAAACCCGTTGAATGAAGTTCAGAACCAATAATGAGAATGTTTTTGTACATGCCTGTTTTTATGTATTGATCGGCAATAGACAAGGCATAAACAAAGCCCGAACATTGGTTGCGAATATCTAATGCGCCAACCGTTTTTAAGCCTAAATCGCGTTGCACCAACACACCTGGACCCGGAAAATAATAATCAGGACTCAATGTGGCAAAAATAACAAAATCAATGTCGCCTTTACTTATTTTGGCTCGATCGATAGCCTTTTGCGCTGCTTTGACACCCATTGAAGTGGTTGTGTCTTCTCCACGTATAACATGACGTCGCTCTTGGATTCCGGTTCGCTCCTGAATCCACTCGTCATTGGTATCCATTATTTTTGACAAATCGTCGTTGGTAACCACATTATCAGGAACATAAAACCCTAAGCCTGTTATTTTTGAATGATACATGATTATTATATTGATAAAATTAATAGCCTATTTTTATTGTTTTGACAAAAAGCACTGCTTTTGCGACTATAAATATATAAATTCACAAATAACTATGGTAATTTATACATAAAAAAAACCAGTCTATTACTAAACTGGTTGCATCTTTTGGATAACACTATTAATCCGTTTGGTCGTCTACACTCGCATCAGGAGCATTTTTCTTCACGGACTCAATTCCGTTATCGCGTGAAGCGGCACTTTCGTACATTTCACTTGTACCAATAATCTGACCATTGCTCGCCTTTAGGTTGAAGTACCATTTGCCATTTTTTGATTCCAATCGTTCAAAACGAGCATCGTCTTGTGAATTCTTCATTACAGATTCGATCCCATTTTTACATGCTGCTTTGGTAGTGTAGCCCTCACTTGCTAAAATTTCTTGTCCATTTCCCGCTTTTAAACTAAACTGGTATTCTCCGTTTTTTCGGGTAGTAATTACAAATTTTCCCATTATAGTACGATTTTTATATGTTACGATTAATTTATTACTCAAATTTAGGGAATTGAAATCAACTAAACCATAACTTTATTAAAAAATTTAACACAATTAAGAGAAAGAAATGTAACGCTGATGGTAAAAAAAAGACTAACTTTCCAATCATTAATCCATTCATTTATGAAACAGTTTTTTATCCTATTTGCAGTTTTAACCACTTTTGTATGCTCGGTTTTCGCTCAAGAAAACGTTACTTACCAAAAGCCTTCAGCTGAAATTTTGGCTTTGGCAGACTACGAACGAGCTCCCTCAGTAACCATGGATTCTAAAAAAGAATACTTGCTATTGAGTTACCGAAATACCTACAAAACATTAGATGATCTAAATCAGGAAGAAATGAAGTTAGGAGGATTGCGTGTAAATCCTATTACCAACATCTCGAGTACAGTAACTTACATCAATAATTTAAAATTGAGAAAGGTGGCCGAAAAAGTAGAAAAACAAATTGTTGGTTTACCTGAAAATGCTCGAATTGCTAACCTTTCGTGGTCGCCCAACGAAAAGAAAATTGCCTTTACAAATACCACTAGCGCTGGAGTTGAATTATGGGTAATCGATGTAGCAACCGCTACAGCCAAAAAAATAACTGCAGATAATTTGAATGCGAATTTAGGTAGTCCTTTCAGCTGGATGAATGACAATGAAACCTTATTGATTAAAGTGTTGCCCAAAAACCGTCCAGCCCTAATTGATAGCAAAAAAGATTTACCAAAAGGACCAACAGTATCAGTTAGTGATGGATCGAAATCGCAGAATAGAACTTTTCAGGATTTATTAAAAAACAAAACAGATGAATTTAATTTTGACGCTCTGGTAACTTCCGAATTGTACAAAGTGAATCTATCAGGTTCGATGACCCTTTTTAAATCGGCAGACATTTATGCTGGGGAGAGCTTTTCTCCTGATGGCAATTACTTGATGATTACAACTATTCAAAAACCTTATTCTTACATTGTTCCACTTAGTCGTTTTCCGCAAAAAACAATTGTTTATGATAGTAATGGAAAAGAGATTAAGTTGGTCAATGAAGTACCACTAACAGAGGTGATGCCGAAAGGTTTTTCGTCTGTAAGAAAAGGAAAACGCAATATGAGTTGGCGAGCCGACAAACCGGCTTCTCTAACTTATGTGGTGGCTTTAGACGAAGGTGATCAAGCGAATAAAGTAGATTTTAGAGATGAAATTTTTTCTTGGGACGCACCTTTCACTTCCAACGCCACTTCAATCTTAAAAACACAACAACGTTTTGGTGGCGTAGTTTGGGGTAATGAAACTACAGCAATAGCATACGATAGTTGGTACGACACCCGCAATGAAAAAACCTATTTGTTTAATCCATCCAATCCAAACCAAAAGCCACAAATCATTACTGACAGAAACTCGCAGGACATTTATGCCGACCCAGGAAATTTTGAGACCAAGCGCAACCAATACAACCGTTATGTTTTGGCTATTGAAAACGACAACAGTTATTTGATCGGTGATGGATTTACCAAAGAGGGTCAATTTCCGTTTATTGATGAATTGAATTTAAAAACCTTGAAAAAGAAACGGTTATATACTTCTGCATTGCAAGACAAAAAAGAAGATTTGCTTTCTATCGAAGATTTTAAAACTGGAACCCTTTTGGTGATGATTCAGTCTAAAAACGAATTTCCAAACTATTATTTGCGTCATATCAAATCAAAAGGCAAGTTGACCCAAATAACCGATTTTAAAAATCCGTTTGAAAGCATCAAAAATGTATACAAAGAAGTAATCAAATACAAAAGAAAAGACGGTGTAGAATTATCGGGAACTTTGTACTTACCTGCCAATTACGACCGTATCAAGAAAACCGAAAAATTGCCTTTGTTC
>CAZAJH010000131.1:0-5537 GCA_964485385.1 uncultured Flavobacterium sp. | reverse complement strand
ATTTGAATTTTTTGCTGTTACCATTGTATTCGGTTAAAATGATTTCCAAAACAATCTCATCGGGTTGGAGTTTGATTTCGGCACTTCCGGTAACTTCAATGACTTTTTTTTCTTGATTTTGACTGTTACAACTCATCGATAAAAAAGTAACCAGTGCAACAATAATTAGGTTTAATTTTGATTTCATATAGATCGGTTTTTATTAGATTACACCACAAACCTACCTATAGAATGCACTCATTTTTTGCAGAAAGGGTGAAACGGCAGTTTGACTTGGTGAAAGGAGTTGTAAAAGCGTTTTAAAATGATTTACTTTACAGTATCAATTCATTAGAAAATATGCGTCGGATTGTAACAGCCTTGGTGTGTTTGTTTTTCTGGTCTTTATTTCAAACCGAAGTAATGGCGCAAGACACTATTGTAAAACAAAAGGAACTAAAAAAATCCAAAATAAATCAGGCTGCTTCTCGGTTAAAGAATTCACTTGATGGTAATGATGAAGTGCAAATTGCCAAAAGTTATGAAGACTTAGCCAAAGGATTTATAGACAAAGGCGATGCAGCAAAAGGCGAAGAATACCTCAAAAAAGCCTTGCAAAGTTATACCAAACTCAATCGAAAAAACGATGTAGCACGTGTGACACGAAGTTTAGCTAAAAACCAAGAAACACAAAATAAAATTCAAGAAGCCTCTTCCAATTATAGAGTGGCGAGTGAAATTTCGTCCGACAAAACAATGGAGCAAATCAACTCCAATGACTATAATCGTTTAAACAATGCCAATACCGTGGTTCAAGATGATTACTTGAAATCGAATATTGAACTTTTTGATAAAAAAGACAAGAAAGAAGAAGTGGCCGATTTGTATGTTCAAAAAGCCGAAAATAGTGTCAAACGCAACGACAAAGTTGACGCCATCGAAAGCTATCAACAAGCGATTAAATACGTCAAAGACAAACCCGAAAAAGTCATTCAACTGCAAAACAAGATAGCCAAAGTATATGCATTAGACAATCAGTTTGATAAGGCGCTTTCCATCAATCAGAAATTATTGGATGAAGCCGTTCAACGTAATGATTATCAAACTCAAATTACCCAATTGCAGTCGCTTTCGTCTATTTTTTTCCAAAAAAACGACCCCGAAAAAGCGATTGCATCACTCAAAAAAGCCTATCAATTGGCAGCGGAAAAAGGCAATACAACCGAAGTTAAAAAGAGTTTAACAACTTTATTGAACTATTATAAAAACAACGGCAACGACAAAGAAAGCATTCGATTGTACGACGAATTTTTTCAGAATTTTGACCGAATTGTAGAATCCGATACGTCTTTAATAGACTTAAAAACTTTTCAAATTACTGAAAACAAAATCCAACAATTGGAAAAAGAAAAGCAACTAAAAGACGAATTAATTTCCCGAAAAAACACTTTTAATTACTTTCTTATGGGCGCGATAGTGATGCTGTTACTTTTTTTCGGTTTGATTGCCAAAGCTTTGTTTGCCATCAAAAAAAAGAACAAAGAAATCGCCTTACAATCGTTGCGACGTGAGATGAATCCGCATTTTATTTTCAACAGTTTGAATAGTGTAAATCAATTTATTTCGCAAAATAAAGAGCTGGAAGCCAACAAATACCTGACTTCGTATTCCAACTTAATGCGCAATATGATGGAAAATTCCAATAAAGATTTTGTTTCGTTGACCAATGAAATCAGCCAACTGAAAAAGTATTTAGATTTGGAACATTTGCGTTTTCAAGACCGATTTGATTACGAAATTTCAGTCGATGAAAATTTAGATACCGATGCGATTTTTATTCCCAATATGATTATTCAACCGCATTTAGAAAATGCCATTTGGCACGGATTGCGCTATTTGGAACACAAAGGTCATTTGGCACTGCATTTCAAAAGCGAAAACAATACGATTGTAGTTCTAATTGACGATGACGGAATTGGATTAACCCGAAGCAAAGCACTCAAAACTGTTAATCAGAAAGTATATGAGTCGCGCGGCCTGACCAATACTAAAGAGCGAATTCAGTTGTTGAATGAATTGTACAAACACAACATTTCGTTTGAAATCACCGAGAAAAAAATGCCCAAAAGCGGAACTGTTGTGCGAATTGAATTACCCATAATCAATAAAATGGATTAGCATGCAAAAGATAAGAAGTGTCATTGTAGAAGACGAAACTGCCGCGCGCGAAGCACTCAAAAATTATTTGACTAAGTACTGTCCACAAGTAGAAGTCATTGGCGAAGCGCAAAACATCAAGGAAGCGGTTCCGCTGTTGCATGAAACACGGCCACAATTGGTTTTTTTGGATGTTGAAATGCCTTTCGGCAATGCTTTTGATGTATTGGAAGCGTGCAAAGAGTTGCCATTTGAAACCATCTTTGTGACGGCCTTTTCCGAATATTCCTTGCAAGCATTAAACCAAAGTGCCGCGTATTATTTACTAAAACCTATCAGCATTGAAGAATTAATTGTAGCGGTGAATAAAGTGCAGCAACACATCATCAATAATGAAATATTCAATAGAAATAAAATAATTGTAGAGAATTTTCGCGAAACCAAGCCCGAAAAGCAACAAGTGATTTTGCCTACACTCGAAGGATTTGAAGTGGTAAAAATGGAGGAAATTGTGCGTTTGCGAGGCAATGGAAATTTTACGGATATTCATCTATCAAACGGAAGTAAAAAAATGGTCTGTCGTTTTTTGAAACACTTTTCAGAATTGTTACCATTTCCTTTTATTCGCGTTCATAAATCACATATCATCAATATAAATTTTGTCAAATCGTACAACAAAGGTGGATTTTTGACGCTTCACGATGGCTCTGAAATTGAGGTTTCCCCTACTTATAAAGAGGAATTTCTTCAAAAGTTTAAGTAGTCTAAAGCGAATTCAATAATGCTTCAACTTGCGTTTTTTGAGCGGCATACTTTTGTTGCAGTTCTCCATCTTTTTCCATTCGATTGTAATATTCAATGGCTTTTTTTGCAAAAAACTTTTGGTGATAGAGTGAAACATTCGGAATTTGCGGAAAAATAGTATGAAACAACATTTCGTAGTACGCCTGCCATTCGCGTTCGTTGCGATCCATGATGTAGGGTTTCGTCGACTTTTGTATCACATGAACCATTTCGTGAGCCAGCAGGTTGAGCATCAATTTTAAGTCGAAATCAAAGGTGTTTTCGGGTATTCTGATAATCTGGGGTTGCCCAAAAGTACCCTCAGTAGTCATCAAAATAAAGGATGGATCGGCCTTTTCTCGCAATTCAAAACCCCTAAAATTAGGATGCTGTAATTTATATTCATTCATCAAAAAATCAGCAGCTTGAATGGTTTCGCCAAGTTCGTGAAAGGAATGAATATGCTGCAAAATACTATTAAACGATTTCATATGTCATAATGTACGACAAAACTAAAAAATTTGTTCATACAAACCGCTGTTGGGTAATTGTAAAAATGGTACAAAAGGTTGATTTTTTGACTCTAAAAAATAGCTTACATTTGTTTGAATGGGCTTCGTTGAAAGGGAATGAGCTGTGTGACATCTTTTACTTAGCCAAAACAAAATGAAAGGTTAACCATTTCTTAAATGAAAAAAAATACAATGAATTCAAAATATTAAGAAAAAAACCTTATTTTTAAACTTTAAAAACAAATTTTTCTTATGCATTTTTTTATAATATAACGAATTTTCTGATTTAATCTTATTTCAAGAATAGAAAAATGGTTGTTTTTAAGTATTGCGGTTGTACGTTGTTATTGCTCCATTGTTTCAATGACTCACTGTCCGCAATCAATTTTAAAATCAAGTATTTTTACTTGTTTTTGGAATTTTCAAAACAACTACTTTAGCAAATAAACCTACGTTCTTATTATACATTAATCAACTAAACAATTGTGCTTATGAAACACATTTTATTTTTTACTAGCCTGCTTATATCGTCGGTCGGATTTGCGCAACAAGATGTTGTGTCAAGCGGAGGCGATGCGTCTAGTTCAGGAGGATCTGTTAGTTACTCCATCGGACAAGTAGCGTATGAATCGGCTAGTGGTTCAAATGGTTCCATAAATCAAGGAGTTCAACAACCTTTTGAAATCTTTGTTTTGGATATCCCCGAACTTGATGAACCGTTTTCGGCATGGTTATACCCTAATCCTGCAACCATTTCGGTGATTTTGTCAGTAGACACAACCAAAGAAGGTACAGGCTTGGTATACGAATTAACCGACATAACGGGAAAAATCATTCGTAGTGGTAGAATCATTTCAGACGAAACCTCCATTAATGTTGAGCAGTATGCTGAAGCATGCTACTTTCTTAATGTACTCGACGGAAACAAACGAGTTAAGACATTCAAATTATTAAAAAAAGATTAACACTCAACTAACAATCAGATATTATGAAAAAAAGAATTTTACTATTCGGTGCTATGTTGTTTGGAGCGGTCTCCTTTGCTCAAGCACCACAAAAAATGAGCTACCAATCGGTAGTTAGAAATAATGCCAATGCCTTGGTAACCAATTCACCAGTAGGGGTTCGCATCAGTATTCTACAAGGTTCTGCATCAGGCACTGTAGTATACCAAGAAACCCACAATGTAAATACTAATGCCAATGGTTTAGCTACATTAGCTATAGGAAATGGAACTGTTGTTTCAGGAAGTATGGCAACTATCAACTGGGGAGCTGGACCTTATTTTGTCCGAACTGAAACCGATCCAACTGGAGGAACTAGTTATAACGTAACCAGTACAAGCGAATTATTGAGCGCTCCTTATGCATTGTATGCCGCTAATTCTGCCCCAGGACCACAAGGACCTGCTGGACCCGCTGGACCCGCTGGACCCGCTGGACCTGCTGGACCTGCTGGAGCCAACGGAACCAACGGAACCAATGGAACCAACGGAGCAGATGGAGCAACAGGGCCACAAGGACCCGCTGGACCTGCTGGACCTGCTGGGCCTGCTGGACCACAAGGAGCTCAAGGAGTTGCTGGAACCAACGGAACTAATGGTGCGGATGGAGCAACAGGACCGCAAGGACCGCAAGGACCTGCTGGACCTCAAGGACCCGCTGGGCCTGCTGGACCCTCTGGAGCAGCTGGTATAAACGGGACAAACGGAACAAATGGTGCTGATGGAGCAACAGGACCGCAAGGACCTGCTGGACCACAAGGAGTTGCTGGAGCTAACGGTGCTGATGGACCTACAGGGCCACAAGGACCTGCTGGACCTGCTGGACCACAAGGAGTTGCAGGACCACAAGGAGCTACAGGACCAACAGGTCCCGGAGGTGTAACAGGAACAACTGGTTACCATCCTAAATTCCTTTCAGCTAATACGCTTGGAAATTCAATCATGCAAGAAAATACCAATGGAAACATTGGAGTTAACATTTCTCCTCTGATACAATACAGAATGTATGTGTACTCTCAGCAATTAACCATAAATGGTGATGGTCAAACAACACTGTTTGGTTACCGTACTCGCGATTCACAAAATGACGGAACAGGTTACGC
>CAZAJH010000130.1:0-5556 GCA_964485385.1 uncultured Flavobacterium sp. | reverse complement strand
TCCCTATTGGCCAACCTTTTCTTGCTTTGGTATTAAAAATGATATACAAGTTAGAGGGAAAAATAAGCAGTAACAATATAATGATTGATGCTGCTGCAACCGACTGGTAATAAGGTATTAGCAAACTAATGCCAAATAATAATTGCAGGAAACCTGTCATGAAATTAATGAAATCTTTGTAAACTAAAAACGAAGGAATCATTTTAAAATATACTTCTGGTCGATACAAATGATTGGCTCCCGAAAGTATATAGAAAATGGCCATCAAAATAAGATGCCAAGAGTAGTTCATAGTCAATAGTTTTTTACTAAGATAGCTAAAAATACTATTGAATGCACGATTGTAGTAATAATTCTACCAGTGTTTTAAGGGGTTTCCAGCGATTTTAATCGAATGTTCATGATGACAATGGCAAGTAATATCAGTACAATTCCGAGCCATTGTATCAAGGATACTTTTTCGTTCAAAATAAAATAGGCCATCATCACAGAAACTGGCAATTCCAACGAAGATACTATGCTGCCCAAACCAATTCCAGTACTCGGAAATCCAGCATTAAGCAACATAGGAGGAATAATCGTACCGAACAAGGCCAAAACAATTCCCCATTTGGAGAAAATGTCAAAATTATAAGGTGTGGTTTGAGTAAAAATGGCAAATCCAAAGACGATTATTGCGCCACCCAATAGCATATACAAACTGCGTTGAGCCGATGAAATACCCAAAGCTACTTTATTGGCTGTAAACATAGTGGTTGTAAATGATGCGGCTGCCATCATACCCCAAAACAAGCCTCTCCAGTCCAAATTCAAATCTGCTTGATAGAGATTGGTGGCCAAAAAAGTACCTGTTAATACAATGATTACAGCAGCTATTTTTTGGACGGATGGCGCTTTTTTATCTAGTAACCATTCCAATAAAACACCCATCCAAACCGTTTGCATCAGTAATACAATTGCAATTGAAACATTGATGTATTTTACACACAAATAATAAAAAACACTCGTCATTCCTAATGAAGTTCCGGCTAACATCAGTTGCATGATATTTTTGGGAGTGGCCAAGTTTACAGGTTTTTTGGCTTTATTTTTTTGAAATAGATTGATGAGTAAAATACCTAAAATTCCATAAACAAATTGAGAGGTGGTGACCTCGGCTGTCGTAAAGTTTTCACTGTAGGCCAATTTAACAAAAGTGGCCAACATACCATAACTGGTAGCGCCCAAAGCAACCAACAAGACACCTTTTAGAACCTGATTTCCGAGCATTTTAAAAAAAATTAAGCCGGCAAAGATAACAGAATGTTTTGAGTAAATGCTGTTTTTCTAAAATAATCCAGCTATGGAGCGGTTTTGAATTCCAATTTTCAACGGATCAAACTGCATCTTTTCTGCTAATAAAGTAGCATAAACACTGCGAAAATCAATTTCGTATTTCAAATCGCCCTGATCTAAATCGGCCAAGTTGGGGTTGTTGCCAATTACTTTTCCCTTGTTGTTTCCACCAATAATAAACAGAGGCGCTGCCGTTCCGTGATCGGTTCCGTTTCCATTATCTCTTACTCTTCGTCCAAATTCAGAAAAAATAACTACAGTAACATTTTGAAGTAAGGACGCTTTTTTCAAATCCGAATAAAAACTAAAAACAGCATCATTGAGTTCGATTAGTTTACGATTGTGTATATCAAGCTGATTATCGTGTGTATCAAATCCGCCCAACGAAGTATAATAAACCTTAGAGTTCAAATGGCCCTTAATTAATCGAGCAATCCATTCTAAATTTTTAGACAATCCTGTTTTGGGATAGTTAACTTCCGATGTCGATTGTGCGAGCGCCCTCTGAATAGCATCGGAGCCTTCTGTGACTGAGCTGGCTATTTTTCGAACAAAATCCAATTGTGGATTGGAAGATAGCCTCGTATTTTCTTCTTTGTCGTTTCTCAATTTAAATCGATTCGGATCTTTTACTGTTATGGTGTTGGGCTCTACACCTTTTAAGGCTAAATTATCAATCGAATCTATATTGATTCCAGCTGTTGGTTGATGGTCTTTGCATTGCAAATCCAAATACCTTCCGAGCCAACCTTCGTTGATGTATTGACTCGAACTGCTAGCTGTTTGCCAAATTTCTTGACTGCGAAAATGGGATCGGTTGGGTTCGGGGTAACCTACATTTTGAAGAATGCTCAAATCACCATTTTGTTGCATACGTGCAAAATCTTTCAAGGCCGGATGAAAAGCCATTCCGCGGTTGGCTCCCACAACATCGTTTTTACTCAAAGCAATTTTCGGACGCATTTCATAATACAAGGGATGTTCAAAAGGAACGAATGTATTCAACCCGTCGTTACCGCCGTTGAGCTGGATAAAAACCAAACAGGGTTCGCCCACAACCAAATTAGGCTGCGAACCCAAAGCATGTAAAAACTCGGGTACAATGAGTAAACCACCAGTAAAGGTTCCTGTTAGCGATAAAAAGTTTCTTCTGTTCATTGTTTAAGGTAATTGAGCTTACTAAGTTTATATTTTTGTGATACAAGATGTTAAATAATGAAGTTTTTATTTTTTTGTAAACGCCATAAAATTTTACATAATCTTGTATCAATTTCTAAATCAGTTGGTATTCGGGTGTTTTTGTGATGTAATTGAACAAGCGGAGCACTGCATTTTGAGCGTTTTCTCCTTGTGCATCGAAGTCGTATTTTAAAATGGCTTCCATATCTTTTTGCAGGGTTTCGTCTACCTGAAAAAGCAATCTATGGACTAATTCAGCAATAATTTCTTTGTTAGTTCCTTTGGTATTGAAGCGAATGGATACTTTTATTTTCTCCATCGTAATTGCAGTATTTTCATCGCCTTCTTCAATTTTGTTGAATACTTTCCGATTTACATTTCGACCACTACACAACAAATCGGAGACATTGTTGCGTTGGAGGTAAATTTGTGAAGTCAACCACGAATTGCCACCTTCCCAACCTTTCACATTGGGTTGATTGAACAAATCCATGCCTTGTTGAACCAGAAAAAAAACGAGCATGGTTTCGCGAATTTCTGTACTATTTAATTCGTCCATCAATTGTAAAATGTAAACCAATGGATCTTTGATTTTACTTCCTGCTGTTTTTTTATCCAATTCCTCTGTAAAAATTTTCAGCAGTAAGGGTTCAATTTCAAAATTTGCTTTTCTGAAAAAGTCACCGTAGTACGTAACCAATTCATCACTAGGCTGATCATAAATGAACCATTTCAAAATTTTTCGCGTAATGAGGTAGGGAATATTTTTTTGTTCGAAAATAATCTCTACTAAATCATCGGCCTTAAAGTTTCCAGTCTGACCAAAATAAGTTTTGTTCGAGTTGTCTTCCGCAAAACGGCGGTATGTTGCTTCTTTTTCACCCAAACCCAAACCGGCTAATGCACGAGCACCTTCTTTGATATCGTTTTCGGTGTAATTGCCAATTCCAAGTGTGAAAAGTTCGAGTAGCTCCCGACTCAGGTTTTCGTTTATCTTGTCTTTTTTGTTGTCAACATTATCCAAATAGCGCACCATAGCATTGGTTTTGATAATGGATTTGGTCAATTCTTTGAAGTTACCAAATGCCTGCTCACGCAAGATCGCATGGTGTTGGAAAATCCAATAATTCGACTTGACTTTTTGGGTAGTACTCACAAAATGATTGTGCCAAAAGCAAACCATTTTTTCTCGTAACGGCAAAGTTTCAGTAGCCATTCGATTGACCCACCATTTTTTGAGTTCAATGCTATCTCGGACTTGTTTTTTGATTATTTTCTTTTGTTCTTCTGAACTGGCTTCTTTGATTTTTTGACGAGCAGCTCTCAATTCAGCGATTGTTTTAGGGTCGTCAGTTAAAAAAGAAGGCATTTGATTGTCAAAAGGAGCCGCGATTGACTTTTTGACAAAAGCCTCTATTCCGAGTTGTTCAATAAGAGTTGCCTGTTTACTCGAAAAACCCAAGCGTAATGACCAAAGATGACTCGTATTCATAAGCGTAAAATAGTAATCTACCTATTTAGACCTTTTTTAACACATTTGGTTTAAATAAAAGCGAAAAAAAAGAGTTATAGGTATGAAGTCGAAAGTCGAAAGTCGAAAGTCGAAAGTCGAAAGTTGAAAGTCAAAAGGCGAAGGTCGAAAGCAGATTTTTTAAAGTAAGAACTACTCTATGAAAAACATTATTTTACTCTTTTTTCTCTTGTTTATCAGTTGCAATAATGCATCACCAACGTCAATCCCTGTTAAAGATTATTCGTCAACCCACACAGAAGCATTACGGTATTGCAAAGAAAACGGCTTCAACGAAGAGTACTATTTTTTGTTGGATTTGAGTATCCATTCGGGTAAAAACCGATTTTTTATCTACGATTTCAAGCAAAATAAAATTACCGATAAAAACTTGGTTACTCATGGCAGTTGTGATCAATTTGAAGCGAATCCAGACAAATGGCAAAAAGCGAAATTCAGTAACAAAATCAATAGCCATTGTTCGATGAAAGGCAAATATAAAATTGGGAAGCGCGATTTCAGCAGTTGGGGAATAAAAGTAAAATTCTGGTTACACGGTTTGGACAAGACCAATAATAGTGCGGTGAGTAGAGTGGTGGTGTTGCACTCGTGGTCGGCTGTTGCCAATGAAGAAATTTATCCTCAGGTGAGTCCGCTGAGTTGGGGTTGCCCCGCCGTTTCGGATGATTTTATGCGAAAACTAGATTCCCAACTCCAACAAACCCAAAAGCCTGTACTGCTTTGGATTATTGATTAAGAATGATTGATATAGTAGCCCAAAGTTGCTCGATTAGCCCTGACAGTAGCGGCACCATGTAGAGCGAATGGCAGGAATATGGAATGCCAAAATGCGCAAGCCATTCGCTTTAAAATAAACTTGGCGAAATGCGAACCAACACAACACTATTCCTTTTTGGGTTTATGATTTGACGTTGTCTAATGTTGAGATATCGAGCCTGCAGTTGTACTTATCATTGTGAATTAGACTTGATTTTCTTTCTCCAAATCACTCAAATGCAAGCGCAAAGCACGGACTGAGATACTGATTTCCCAAAACGAAATGCCCAACGAAACCAACAAGCTCAGTAAACTAAATCCAAATAAATAAAGTCCAGCCCTTTGTTGTTCAAAAAACAACATCATCATTCCAAAAACGGATAAAAACAAACACAATACACCAAACAATTGCATGTAACGGATGAGCGTCAACCTGAGATTGAGGTTCTTGATTTCAAGTAAAATACTTTTGTTTTGATTTTGATCATAGGTTTTTTTCAAACCCCGAACAATTTGAGCAATCGTCAAAAACCGATTGGTGTAGGCGAGCAAAATCAGCGATGTAGCCGAAAAGAGTAAGGCAGGAGTTTCTATTTGAATGGTCATAAGTGAATTATTTTCTTACGGCGTAAATCAGTTCGTCTTGAAATGTTCCGTTTTTATAAATGTTTTTTTCGATGCGCGCCTCCAAAACAAATCCCGCTTTTTCTAGTACTTTTTGCGACGCGATGTTATGTCCAAAAGGGCGGGCGTAA
>CAZAJH010000129.1:0-5559 GCA_964485385.1 uncultured Flavobacterium sp. | reverse complement strand
CATGACATTTAATATCGAAAGACAAACATCCAAGCCTATAAAATCGGCCAATTGTAAAGGTCCCATTGGATGTGCCATTCCGAGTTTCATTACCGTATCGATTTCGACAACGCCAGCCACACCATTATACAATGTTTCAATACTTTCATTGATCATTGGCATTAAGATTCTATTGGCTACAAATCCAGGATAGTCATTTACTTCAGTAGGAGTTTTTCCTAATTTTACCGATAAATCCATGATAATTTTGGTTACTTCATCGGACGTGTTGTAGCCGCGAATGATTTCGACTAATTTCATAATCGGCACAGGATTCATAAAATGCATGCCAATAACACGTTCAGGATGCACTACTTGAGCGGCAATTTGTGTAATCGAAATGGAAGAAGTATTCGTAGCTAAAATCACATTGTGATCGCAAATATCGCTCAGTTGTTTAAAAATATTCAGTTTTAAACCCACATTTTCGGTGGCCGCTTCTACCACCAAGTCAGTTCCTACCACACCGTCTTTAATGTCAGTATACGTGATGATGTTGCCAATGGTTTGGCGTTTGTCTTCTTCGGTAAGGGTTCCTTTTGCCACCATTCGATCCAAATTAGAGGCAATAGTGGCCATTCCTTTTTCTAATGATTTTTCGGAAATATCAATCAATTTTACGGTAAAACCGCTTTGAGCAAAAGTATGAGCAATTCCGTTGCCCATCGTTCCTGCGCCTATTACAGCAATTGTTTTCATTATAAATGTTTAGTTAGTTTTTTGTTTCAAGTTTTAGGTTTCAAGTTTCAGATTGTGAAACTAGTTTATTTTTCGTTCATCGAATCAATAATCATATAAGCTACCCGTAAGGCTTCCGTGCCGTCTTCCAAAGTAACAATAGGTGTTGTGTTGTTATTGATGGCGTCGGCAAACGTTTCCAATTCGTCTAAAATAGCATTATTCGGAGCTACATCAGGATTGTTGAAATATATTTGCTTCTTTTCACCTTCGGCATTTTGCAAAATCATGTCGAAGTCACCTGGAACTTCAGGAGCGTCTTTCATTTTGACAACCTCACAGATTTTATCCAAGTAATCCACCGAGATGTATGCATCTTTTTGAAAAAAACGGGATTTACGCATGTTCTTCATCGAAATACGACTCGAAGTGATATTCGCCACACAGCCATTTTCAAATTCCAAACGCGCATTAGCAATATCGGGCGATTGACTCAATACAGAAACACCACTGGCATGAACTGATTTTACTTTTGATTTTACGACACTCAAAATAGCATCTATGTCGTGGATCATCAAATCCAACACTACGGGAACATCAGTTCCACGCGGATTAAATTCAGCCAATCGGTGCGTTTCAATAAACATTGGGTTTTCGATTTGATTTTTCACAGCCGTAAAAGCGGGATTAAAACGTTCTACGTGACCAACTTGACCTTTTACGTTGTATTCTTTGGCCAAGGCGATGATTTCCTCTGCTTCTTCAACAGTGGTAGCAATAGGTTTTTCTATAAAAACATGTTTGCCCGATTTAATGGAAACTTTGGCACATTTGTAGTGCGACAACGTGGGTGTTACAATGTCGATTACATCTACAGCATGAATCAATTTAGCAATAGTATCAAAGCGTTGGTAACCAAATTCGGCTGCAATTCTTTCGGCGTATTCGGCATTTTCATCATAAAAACCAACGAGTTCGTATTTTTCAGATTGTTGTAACAAACGCAAGTGTATTTTTCCTAGGTGTCCCGCACCCAAAACGCCAACTTTAAGCATAAAATAAAATTTTATCAAAAATAGTAATTAATTGATAATTGCTAATTGATATTTGATAATTTGTTTTCTATTTTTACAGAATAAATTTTCTCCCCAATTGAAAGATACTAATAAACATCAAGGACTTCGAAACCAGCTAGCTAAGGTGTTGGAAGAGAAAGGGATTACCGATAAAAAGGTGTTGGAAGCCATCAAAAAAATTCCGAGACACTTGTTTCTCAATTCGAGTTTTGAAGATTTTGCCTACCAAGACAAAGCATTTCCAATTGCAGCGGGTCAGACCATTTCTCAACCCTACACAGTGGCGTTTCAAAGTCAGTTATTGGAAGTAAAAAAAGACCAAAAAATACTAGAAATAGGAACGGGTAGTGGCTATCAAACCGCAGTATTATGCTTGCTTGGCGCTAAAGTTTATTCGGTAGAAAGACAGAATGAATTGTTCAAAACCACGTCATTGCTATTACCCAAATTAGGTATTCGTCCCAAACATTTGTCTTTTGGCGATGGTTACAAAGGATTGCCCAATTTTGCTCCGTTTGACAGTATTATAGTGACGGCTGGTGCGCCGATTATTCCGCAGCCTTTGATGGCACAATTAAAAATTGGCGGTCGATTAGTCATTCCATTGGGAGAAAATGATCAGATTATGACTTTGCTAATTCGCAAAAATGAAACCCAATTTGAAAAGCACGAGTTTGGTGATTTTAAATTTGTACCTTTATTAGAAAATAAAAATTAAATTATGAAATCGTTACTGCTTCTTTTTTGTTTGCCTTTGTTGGGATTTTCTCAAGGTTATACCAGTTATTTTACAGGAAATAGTACCAATGTGGTTACCACTCCAGAATTTGGTGTTTGCTTGATGGGCGGAGCTACAGAAAATGACAATGCAATGATTTGGCTTTTGCAAAAGGCAAATGGGGGCGATGTCGTGGTTTTGCGTTCGAGTGGAAGTAATGGTTACAACAACTATTTGTACTCAGAGTTGGGTGTAACGGTAAATTCGGTTGAGACATTGGTAATTACCTCTGTTGCGGGTGCTACTAATCCCTATGTTTTGGATAAAGTATCGAAAGCAGAAATGATTTGGTTTGCTGGTGGCGATCAATGGAATTATCTGTCTTACTTTAAGGATAATGCTTTGGAAGACTTACTCAATTACCATATCAATGTAAAACAGGCACCCATAGGAGGAACCAGTGCGGGGATGGCTATATTAGGAGGAAGGTATTTTTCTGCTCAGAATGGAACGATTACTTCTTCACAAGCCATGAACAATCCCTTTCATCCCAATCTTACTCTGGGAGGATACGACGGAAATCCGGGTAGTACCTTTCTTAATGTTCCTTTTTTAACGAACGTAATAACCGATACCCATTATGATAATCCCGACCGAAGAGGACGTCACGCTACCTTTATAGCACGATTTAGGGCCGGTGGGACAAATGTACGTGGAATAGCTTGTAATGAGTATGTTGCTGTTTGTTTTGGAGCCGATGGAAAAGCAAAAGTATATGGTGATTATCCTAATTATCAGGAATTTGCCTATTTTGTAATGGCGAATTGTAGTGTAGGAAATACCATTGAAAATATTCAATCCGGACAGCCATTAACTTGGAATTTTGGAGGAGAAGCTTTGAAAGTATATAAAGTTCCGGGAACCATGCAAGGCCTTAATTATTTTGATGTAAGTACTTGGGAAAGTGCCACAGGATCTGGAGGAAGTTGGGAAAATTGGTCGGTTGTGAATGGAAGTTTAAATGTGGTTAATGGTCAACCAGTAAATTGTACTTTAGAAAGTAGTGAATTTGACAAGCAATCGATTGCGATTGTACCCAATCCTTTCAATGAGGTTCTTTATTTTAATCAGGAAGGCATCCAACTTGTGGAGATGTACGATAGTCACGGTAAATTGGTTGTACAAGAAACCCCAGAGGGCAATAGTATCCGTACATCCGACTTGGCACCGGGATTGTATTTTGTAAAGTTAACTGCAAACGGTACAGTCACTACTCAAAAACTACTCAAACAATAATCACAAATTCGAAAGTTTATTTTTTAAATTGTCAATTTCAGCCAATATTGAAGCCAGTCGGTCTTCCTTGGCTTGACCTTCAACTGGTACACTTTGAATTCCCTTTTCTTCCAAAATCTCAGTAATTGCTTGTATGGAATGAGTGTTAAAGTCCAAATGGTGTAATAGTTTTTGTTTGTACCAGGCAACGAATAATTCTTGCTCATTGATTCGTAAGACTTCAGCGAGCAACTTGATTTGTTTTTCTGTTGGAATGCGATGCCCATTTTCAAACTTGCTAATCAAGGCTTGGTCAATTTGAGTTAGTTCGGCCAATTCTCGCGTTTTGAGGTTTTGACTTTCTCTGGCTTTTTTGAGTACCTCTTTCATCAGTAGTCCATTTAGAAAGATTTTTTTAAACGATCCAAATCGCGTTTGGTGTCATTCTCTTTGAGTGTTTCGCGTTTGTCGTAATTTTTCTTTCCTCGGCACAATCCAATTTCGAGTTTAGCTAAGCCTTTTTCGTTGGTAAACAAACGCAACGGAATAATAGTGAGTCCTTTGGTTTCGACACTTCGAGCTAAGGATTTCAACTCGCGTTTATTCAAAAGGAGTTTTCGTTCACTGCGCGACTTGTGATTAAAACGATTACCAAAAGCATATTCTTCAATGTAGGTGTTAATAGCAAATAGCTCTCCGTTATTGAATTCACAAAAACTTTCCGCTATTTGAGCTTTTCCCAAGCGAATCGATTTGATTTCGGTTCCAGTCAATACAATTCCCGCCGAATAGGTTTCGAGAATTTCGTAATCAAATTTGGCTCTTTTGTTAACTATGTTGGCGGCTTTTATCATCGAAGGCAAAGGTAGTAACAATTTTATGAAACAAAAAAGCGAATATAAGTAAGATGAAAATAAAATTCAAACAATGATTTATGTCAGTTTTTATCCCAAAAACGGCTCCTAAATTTGTCCTGTAATTTTAAAACTAATACAAAATGAAAAAATTATTTTTAGTAGCAGGTATAGCTTTATTATCATGGCAAGTTAATGCACAAGAGAAAACCAAAAGCGGGTTACAAGGCACTTGGTGGGTAGCTGGTCAAGTTTCATTCGCAACCGAAAAAACAGGTGATGCTAAAACCGATTCGAGCATGATATTGCCTATTGTAGGTTATTTTGTAGCACCTTCCACAACCCTCGGTCTTGGTGTGGGAAATATAGCTTCTAAACAAGTAAACAACTTGGGTGTTACTACAAGTGAGTCAAATACTTTTGTTGTAAAACCCTTAGTTAGAAAATATTGGAATATAAAAGGTGGATTTTTCTTCTACGGTCAAGCTGCAGTTCCTGTCACCATAGGAAAAGATAAGTTGAATGACGATAAGTTCAATTCCGTTTCTTTAGAATTATCTCCTGGTTTTGACTATATTATCAACAAATGGTTGACAGTGGAAACATCTTTCACAATTTTGAATGTTGGAGCATCCAGAGAGACTCCTGCTGTAGGCGAAAAAACTACTTCTTTTGAATTCAATGCTAACCCAATGAATTCCGTATCAGACAGAGCTTTGGGAGGTTTGCAAGTTGGCGTGAAATTTTTGTTTTAAGTAGGTATAAATTTATTGGTTAGGACCGAGTAAAATCGGGAATAAAGAGTCCGTCTTATTGTTAATAAATAAGGCGGATTTTTTATGAATTTGGATATAAAGTTCATAAAAAAATTATACATTCGTAAAACCAACCAATAAATAGTATCATTATGATAAAAAAA
>CAZAJH010000128.1:5252-5568 GCA_964485385.1 uncultured Flavobacterium sp. | reverse complement strand
GTTCAACCGTAATTGAGTCCACTTCGGTTGAGTTAGAACCACTTCCTTGGTTGACTTGAACAGAGCGCATGCTATGAGTTGAAGTATCGTAGTAACCTTCTAAATAAAGTTTTAAATTTAAAGTGGATGTGGAAGGTGTTATCACTACCGTGTAATCTTCTACCTGTCCAAAAGAAAATGTTTCACAAGGAGTTGGAATTCCATTGTATTTCATGGAAACTCTCATTCTAGTTGCTCCAAGTGTTGCTGTTACAGGTACAGTAAATGTTCCAGAAACGGGTGTAGTTGTTGTAGCTGCAGTAGTCCAAACAGTTTC
>CAZAJH010000128.1:3014-5242 GCA_964485385.1 uncultured Flavobacterium sp. | reverse complement strand
CAGTTTCCCCAGCATCAATAAAATCTCCGTCTCTGTTGTAGTCAATAAACACGCCATAACCTTCTGGATAAACTGTACCTGTCCAAGTTGGTGTTATAGTTATTGTATTAGTTGATCCCTGTGAGAGATTGGTCGAAATAGCAGTAAAATTAGTGTATCCAGTTCCGCCAGTTGACGCGTTGTTGATAGAGCCAAGTTGTACATTACCAATCAATTCGTCAACAACGCTATTCCCTTGAGAAGCGCAGTAATTGAAAGGATCTGTTGTTACAGTTACAATATTGCTAGGTGGTGAAACATTACCCGCTGCATCTTTAGCTCTCACACTAAATGAATAAGTAGTTGAGGCTGTCAATCCTGTTGCTGTAAAGGTAGTTGCAGTGGTGGTTGAACCTATTAATGTAGCTCCTTGATATACATCGTAACCTGTAACAGCCACATTATCTGTTGAAGCAGTCCAAGACAACAAAACAGTATTGGCCGTTTTTCCTGTGAAACTTAAGACAGGAGAACTAGGAGCAGTAGTATCGGGAGCATTTGTGGTAACGTTAACACTATTACTAGGCGATGAAACGTTTCCAGCGGCATCCAATGCGCGTACTGTGAAAGAGTATGTAATAGAAGGGGTTAATCCTGTTACGGTGAAAGTTGTGTTGGTAGTAGTTCCGATTAAAGTAGGTCCTTGGTAAATGTTATAGCTCGTAACACCAATATTATCTGTTGCACCAGACCATGACAAAACGGTTGAGGTCGAGGTAGTCCCAGATACAGTTAAGGTAGGTGGAGATGGTGGAGTAGTATCAGGTGCTTCCGTAGTAATGTTAACAGCATTACTAGGTATGGATAAATTTCCATCAGCATCTATTGCCCTTACTGTGAAAGTATAATTTGTTCCAGGGGCCAAACCGGTAACCGTGTATGGAGATGAAACAGAAGTACCTATTAATGTAGCGCCTTGGTAAATGTTATAGCCAGTTACAGCGATATTATCAAAAGCACCAGACCAAGAGAGTTGTGTTGTTGTTTGTGTTGTTCCAGATGCGGTTAATATTGGTGGATTTGGAGGTGTAGTTTCTGGAGTTCCTGCTGTAATTGTGAAATTAACATTTGAAACATCGTAAAAAATATGATTGGAACCAATAATCATTATTCTATTGCTTGTTCCAGGTAAGTTTGGAATATTAATAGCCTGAGTTCCGTCATTTGGTGTTCCTAATTGTAACAAAATAGGAAAAGTTACTCCGCCATTGGTAGACAAATAGATATCTACATTTGCACAATTGATTCCGTTAGCTGTTGTGCCAGCGACATCCCAAGTAAAGGTTTGTGTTGTGTTTCCGGCATAAGAGACAGCGGTGTTAGGGCTAGTAACCAAAAATGGTCCAACACTTGCCACCGTAAGAATCATATTATCTCTTGCTGTTTGCCCTCCATTGGGTGTTCGGTTATCCCTTGCGGTAAGCGCAAAATTCATTGTTCTGGCCACATTAGGAACAACTTCCCAAGTTGGAGCCAAATTACCAGCAACCACACTTGCCAAAGGCGGCATGTAACGGTTTGGAGATGTTGTTGGTGTGAGAGAACGGAAGTTCGGACCTGTGGTTGCGGTTTGCGTTGGAGGCTGTGTGCTGGTTTGATTATTAGTTTGTTCCCAACAATAGGTCAACGTATCTCCGTTGGCATCAGAACCTGTTCCTTTCAAAATGAAAGCCGTTCCTCTAGGTATGGTATAATCCAATCCTGCATTGACAACTGGAGCACTATTGCCATTTGCAACGGCTACAGCACAGCTTCCGCCTGTTCCACTCACAAAAGCAATCATTTCGGTAATGCTCACAGTATGAAAATAGGCGTCTGAATTGCTTTGAACATTAGGGGCACAAATTCCGGCATAACCCATGATAGTCGAAGCACTTCCGGGTTCAACTGCAGTAGCGGCATTGCGATTACACGCGTTATTTTGAGTGTGATTGGCACCCCATTGATGTCCCATTTCATGGGCAACATAATCGATATCAAAAGGGTCGCCTACTGGAGAACCTTGTCCGGTAATACCACGCGCTTTATTGGCTGTACAAGGTGAAAATAATTGAGCTAATCCACCGCCACCAGTACTAACAGTGTGTCCGATATCATAATTTGCAGACCCGATATTGGCATCTATTACGGTTTGGCTTTGGTTGATCAAAGTGCCTGAGTTGGCATTATCAAAGGAATCAGAATCAATA
>CAZAJH010000128.1:0-3004 GCA_964485385.1 uncultured Flavobacterium sp. | reverse complement strand
GGCGATAATGTTCATGTGGATAGACAAGTCTTTTTCAAAAACACCATTCACACGAGTCATTGTGACTACCATTGCCGATAACACGGCTGCTTTTTTCTGCGCTAAAGTTCCGCCACTCAAACCAGCTGCGTTCACATGAAAGGCAGCATATTCGATGGTACAAGCCATAGCCAAACGATAGGTTCTAAAAAAACTGTCACTCGCTCTGTAGGCATTTTCACGCTGTATTTTTTGTGCCATTTCGCTTGGGTCATCACTTACATGACATTGCAAAAAAGTAGTTGGAGTTACATCCGACTTGCGATAAACAATATAATTGTTTAAGTTTTTGGTATACGTATCGATAAAGTAAGTGCCCTCGTCACCTGAAAATGACATAACATGAAGACCAAAAAGAGTAACACTAAATCGAATGGTTTCAGCTGGATTTCGTAAATTCTTACCTGAGTACGATTTAATTCCTGGAAATTTCAATGCTAAGCCTTCTTCCATTACGGGTGCTTCAAATATACGGTAGTAATTAACTTCGCCATTCGGATTCGGAAATGGAAGAATCAGGGTTGAAGTGGTATTACTTGAATCCAGAGGCGCATTGAGTAATTGAGATTTTAATTCGGTCAAATTCAATGAAAACAATTCGTATCGACTCGGTAAGGAAGAACGATCCATTTTGGGCAAAGTTCTTATTTCATTTTCACTTACTTTTTGCCAAATAGCATTTTGTGAGTAGCCTAATGATGTGATTAACAATAAGCTAAAAAGAAGAAGTATGTTTCTTTTCATGTTGAAAATAGTTTGGTTTTTTTGGTTGATTTACGAATATAATTTTTTTATTGAAAATCAGTTTAATACAAGGTCATGTTACCGATGTATGGCAAAAAAAGGATATTTTTTTAAGAAAAATCGCAATAATTTAAATGAAAAAAATTAAGTGTAAAGTAGTTAAAAAAACAGTTGTTTTCCTTTTAATCGTATTCTTTAAATGATTGTAAAAAGAATGCTAGCAAATGGTTTGTCTCTGGATGTTGCCTAACCCAAAATTGAAGTCAGTAACCTACCCACCATACAAAGTGTACAACTTCGGTTATTCAACAAAAATATTTCTGTAATATCCCAAAATTTATTGCTATTTTTGCCACGTTTTTTAACAACATTATTTATCATGGTAAAAGATTTATTTGAACGCATACAAATCAATAAAGGGCCCTTAGGAAAATGGGCTTCACAAGCAGAAGGTTATTATGTTTTTCCTAAGCTAGAAGGCGATTTAGGACCACGAATGCAATTTCACGGAAAAGAAATATTGAACTGGTCAATCAACGATTATTTAGGTTTAGCCAATCATCCCGAAGTACGTCAAGCCGACATTGATGCGGCAACACAATATGGAGCAGCCTATCCGATGGGAGCTCGAATGATGAGCGGACATACCAATTTCCACGAGCAATTAGAGAATGAATTAGCAGCTTTTGTAATGAAAGAAGCAGCGTATTTATTGAATTTTGGTTACCAAGGAATGGTGTCTATTATTGACGCTTTAGTCACCAAAAATGATGTAATTGTATACGATGTTGACGCGCATGCTTGTATTATTGACGGGGTTCGTTTGCATATGGGAAAACGGTTCACTTACCGCCACAATGATGTGGAAAGTATGGAAAAAAACTTGCAACGTGCCACCAAATTAGCTGAAGAAACAGGAGGTGGAATTTTGTTCATCACTGAAGGAGTTTTTGGAATGCGTGGTCAACAAGGCAAGTTGAGAGAAATTGTTGAGATGAAAAAGAAATACAATTTCCGTTTATTGGTTGATGATGCGCACGGTTTTGGAACCTTGGGAAAAACAGGAGCTGGAGCAGGAGAGGAACAAGGTTGTCAAGACGGAATAGATGTGTACTTTTCTACTTTTGCCAAATCGATGGCCAATATTGGAGCATTCGTGGCTGCGGACAAAGACATTATCGATTACTTAAAATACAACCTGCGTTCGCAAATGTTTGCCAAATCGTTGCCAATGATACAAACCATAGGTTCGTTAAAACGATTGCAGTTGCTTAGAGACAATCCGAGTTTGAAAGACAAATTGTGGGAAAATGTAAATGCGCTTCAAAACGGGTTAAAATCAAGAGGATTCAACATTGGCGATACCAACACCTGTGTGACTCCTGTATACCTAGAAGGTTCTATTCCAGAAGCCATGGTAATGGTAAATGATTTGAGAGAAAATTACGGTATTTTCTTGTCGATTGTGGTTTATCCGGTTATTCCAAAAGGAATTATTTTACTTAGAATGATTCCAACGGCGTCTCATACGATGAAAGATATTGACGAAACTTTAGCTGCATTTGAAGCCATCCGCGAAAAATTAGTAAATGGAACGTACAAACAAATGGCTGAAGCAACCGTTGAAAATGTAGAATAAAATCAGAAATAAAAATAAAAAATCCATTCGTTTTGAATGGATTTTTTTTGATCAATAAGGAATATCTCGGCTGTATGTTCTTCTTCGTTTGTGAATAGGTGCATCAAAATGTTTCCAAATATTGTGAATGGCATTGTTTTCCTCTAGTTCGGGAGTTCGAATGCAATTTTGCACACCGTTTTTCATGAAAACTTTATAAAATTCATCAAAAATAATGGCGGTAACTCCTTTGTTTTGGTATTCTTTTTCTATTCCGATGAGGTAGAACAAGACATCTTTACTACTCTTTCGCGCTTTTAATAAATGATAGAACCCAAAAGGGAATAATTTGCCGTTGGCTTTTTTGATGGCATCTGAAAAGTCAGGCATTACAATACAAAATGCAATCATTTTATTGTTTTTGTCCATCACAAATTTGACATACTCAGGGTTGATCAAACCGATGTATTTTTTCTTGAAATACTCTTTTTGAACATCGCTCACTGCAACAAAAGACGATAAATGAGCATACGCTCGATTGAATAAATCAAACATTTCATCCACATAGGGCATAACGTCTTTGGTACGTGTAAAATTGAGCGG
>CAZAJH010000127.1:0-5620 GCA_964485385.1 uncultured Flavobacterium sp. | reverse complement strand
ACAAAGTTCCACAACAAATAGCGACCATACATGTAACCAAATTGGTATTCTACCATAAATTTGAGATTGTCCCAAGTTTTTGGTTTTTCAATATTCAAATAATCGCCATAGGCTCTTAAAAAGGCTACGTAACCTTCGTTATCGATTTTTTTCGTGGCGTAGGCATGACGGAATTCGCCCACTATATCGAGCAATTCTTTTTCCTCAGAATATTCTTCTTTGATGGTAAATTCGGGCGGGCGAGTAAATGTGATGTAATTATCGATGTGTTCTGTGCTCCAAAGTCGTGGTAAGATAGCTTTGTGCGCATCGTCTGAGTTTTGTTCCGCATTTTTGTAGTTGTTGACAATTTCATACTTACCAGTTTGGTAGTTTCTTTCGTAGTTGGGTTTTTTATCCAAGTACGGATTGTCTTCATCCAAACCTGCAAAAGTGTCGGTATATTGAGGACCATAAAACAGCGGATTTACACCGTATTGTTCGCGGTTGTAATAGGCTAAAACTTCGGCCGCATCAGATGGTTTGTTTTCGTTGATCGGTGTATTGGCATTGGCTCGAATGGGAAGCATCAACCAAGTAGAAAATCCGATTAATACAAAAAGCACACACAACAAAATGGTGTTGTAAAAAGGTTGTTCTTTTTTGCGTGTGTATTTTAATCCGAAGTAAAAGAAACCAATAATTAAAGCAAACATAATTATGGTTCCCGAATCAAAAGGTAATCCAAAGGTGTTTACAAAGAAAATTTCACTTTTACCAAATAATGCTAAAGTATAAGGCAAGAGTAACTTGAAAATAAACAACAAAATCGCTACAATCACAACATTGGCTACAATGAAATTTTTGATGGTAACTTTCTCATAATTTTTAAAGAAATACAAAAATCCGATGGAAGGAATGGTGAGTAAAGCCATAAAATGTACACCAAACGACAATCCGATTAACAAAGCAATCAACAACAACCAGCGATTGCCTCTTGGCGTATTCATGTCTTGCTCCCAACGTAATCCCAACCAAAATAGCAAGGCGATAAATAATGTGGCCATAGCATAAACTTCGGCTTCAACAGCATTGAACCAAAAACTATCTGAGAAAGTAAATGTTAATGCTCCCACCAAAGCGCTTCCTAAGATGGCTATACTATTTTCTTTGGTGAGTTCGGTATAACTTTCTACTACTTTTTTCAGCACAATAGTTGAAGACCAAAACATAAAAAGAATGGTAAAAGCACTCGAAAATACCGACATCATATTGACCATCAGTGCAATATTTTCTTTACCAATGGCAAACATCGAAAAGAAAGCACCTATCATTTGATATAGAGGAGCGCCCGGCGGGTGGCCCACTTCTAACTTAGCCGAAGTAGCAATGTACTCGCCACAATCCCAAAAACTCATGGTAGGCTCAACGGTCAAGGTGTAAGTGATTAGTGCAACTGCAAAAGCAACCCAACCCAAAATTGTATTCCACTTTTTAAAGCTTACTGTTGTCATATAAATGGTATGATGATTTGATTTTAATTCTGTGCAAAGAAACTATTTTTTTAGCGAAAGAAATGAACTACAGACTATAATTTTTTATAATTCGTTATTCGCCAAATGCAATTTTATTTATTCTTTAATTTTAAATTCAATTCCAACAAATCGAGTACTCTCAATGCTTATTTGCGGGTCATCCTGAAAATATTTACGCAAACGAGTAATAAAAACATCCATGCTTCGCCCGGAGAAGAAATCGTCGTTTTTCCAAATGGTTTTCAAAATCTGATCGCGTTTTATCATTTGGTTTTTGTGTTCGTAAAAAAATTGTATCAAAAGGGCTTCTTTTTCAGTGAGTTGTTGGGTTTTATTCTTGTATTCCAAACACATACGATGACTATCAAATAGGTATTTACCAATTGGGATGCGTTTTTTTTCTGTGGGAATGCTTTTTTTCTCATTTCGTTTGATGCTATTTTGAATTCGCAACATCAGTTCATCTACTTCAAAAGGTTTGACAATATAATCATCGGCTCCCAATTGCAATCCTCTGATTTTGTCTTCTTTCAGTTGTTTGGCGGTTAAAAAAATAAAGGGCGTTTCGGGTTGAATTTCGATCATGGCTTCAGCTAATGAAAATCCGTCCATTTCAGGCATCATGACATCCAAAATGCATAGCGAAAAATTTTCCTTTTCAAAGGCTACAAGTGCTTTTTTACCTGTGTCGCACCACGTTATTTCATACTGATGCAACTCCAAATATTGCTTGAGCACTAGGGCTAAATCGAAATCGTCTTCGGCTATTAATATTTTTTTCATACGCTACTAACTCGAGGGAACACACAAATTCAATTGCGTTCCTTTTCCTAAATCGCTCATCAAAACCACTTTGCCTTTGTGGGCTTTTATGATTTGATCTACATAATACAATCCCAATCCAAGTCCTTTGGTATGGTGTAGGTTGCCATTTTCAACGCGGTAGAACTTGTCAAATAAGAGGTGATGTTTGCTTTTGTCAATACCAATTCCGTTGTCTTTGATACTAATGGTAACCAAATCATTGTGTATTGATGTGCCTACAATAATGGTGTCGCTACCATATTTCACAGCATTTTCCATTACATTCAAAATGGCCGTTGTCAGGTAAAAAGTATCCAAATACAATACAGTTTCACTGGCTTCCATTTGTTTTTTTATGGTGATATTAGGATGAGCCATTTGAAAGTCATTTAAGATTGATTCCAACAACGAACCAGCAGTTATTTTTTCTTTTCGAAGTTCAATTTCTTCATGGCCCAAGGAGTTGTTGAGTACTTGGTCAATCAGTTGTTGCAAGCGTTCGTTTTGTCTGTTGATGGTTTGCAGTAATTGTTGGTAGGCTTGTTCGTTTTCTTTGATTTCCTCTCGTGCGAGTATTTTGGTTGAAACCGACAAAGTAGTCAAAGGGGTTTTTAGTTCGTGGGTGATGTTATTGATAAAGTCGGTTTTGATGTCGCTAATCTTTTTTTGTTGAATAAGTGATTTAATGGTAATCACAAAAATCGTAACGAGTACTACGATCGATGCCAATGCAAAAACCAGTAGCAATGACATTCTTTTCAGAACAATCCACTCAAAGTTTTCTACCGAAACGTAAAGTGCCTCTTCGGTGAGTAATTTGTAACTCGCGTTTTCAGAGGTAGTACTAGTTGTGCCAACATAATTCCGAACCAAAAAAGCGTCTTCGAGTGATGCCAAATTACCACACATTTTATTACTTATTTCAGGTTTTTCAGCAAATAAGGTATCGGCTTTTTTAGGGTTATTGAATAACACAAACTTGTTTAAAACAATAGCAAAATCAATCGAATGATTGGGAAATTCTTGGTCGAATTCTTTTTTCAATTGCTGAGTGAGTTGCTCTTTGAATTGATTTTTCAGAATCGCCTGCTTGATGGCTTCCCCAGTGGTTTGGTTGGTCAAATATTTTTGAGCCAATTGTTGGTATAGTTTGTCTTTTTGGTAAAATAGGCTGCTATCAATATCAGTGTAATTGTTGGTTATTTTACCCAATCGGTCTTTCACTTCCATACGAAATTGAGCTACTTTGTAACGGTAAGTGGTAGTTACTAAGTACAATTGTATGCAGCATAACGACAGTACAACCAAAGTAGAAAGCGTGATGAGTATGTTGATTTTTCGTTTCATTGACAATTAAATCGAATTCAAAAATAAAAGTAAATAATGAAAAAATACCTTTTTGTCTTTACATTAACCTACCATTAACGCTCGAAGTTGTTTTTTCAGAAAAAATGAGCTCTTTTGATTTCAGAAAAAAGAATTAAAAATGAATTAGTTAGTGGTTTAATAGCTTTGTTTCTTGGATATTTTGTGTAAAAAACCACAGAAATATTTGCTTTAAATAAAATTTGTATTAAATTTGCACCCGCATTCATGCATTATTGGTCTATGGTGTAATGGTAACACTACGGTTTTTGGTGCCGTCTTTCTAGGTTCGAGTCCTAGTAGACCAACAAACAATCCCAACTTCACGGTTGGGATTTTTTTGTGTGATACAAAAAAGCCTCTATGCGAAAGTACATAGAGGCTTTTGTATGAAATGGTGTTTTACTAAATTTTAAAAGTAACAACAGGTCGACTAGCGTGGTTGACCAAATCTTCACTAATACTACCGTTAAAAAAGTGGGATAATCCTTTTCTTCCATGTGTACTCATTCCAATCAAATCGGCATTGATACTGTTCGAGAAATTAAGGATTCCTTTTTCTACATTGGTTTCGTTGTAAATGTGCGTTTCGTATTTATCGATGTTAAATCCAGAAACAAAGTTTTTCATGATACTTTCACATTCCGAGGTCGATTTAAAGTTGTTGGGAGTATTGATCATTGCTAAATGCAAAGTAGCCCCAAATCGATTGGCAAAACTCACTGCTTTTTCAAACGGCTTTTTAATCTCATCAGCAAAATCTGAAGCAAATACAAAATTTTTCACTTCAAATTTTTCTTGCTCCTTTTTGATAATTAAAACCGGAACATCAGAGTTTCTAACTACTTTTTCAGCATTAGATCCTATAAACATTTCTTTGTAACCACTTGCTCCATGTGAACCCATAACAATCAAATCAACATCATTCTTTTTGCTGATTTTCATAATTCCATCAAAAGCCAACTCAAACTGAACTACTTCAGATACGGTAAGGCCATCTAAGTAATCTTCGTCCATCAAATCTTCTAGTTTTTTTATGGCAGCATTTTTAAAGAACATGATTTCAGGAACATCTTTACCAGAACCAACAGCGTCACTTCCTTGGTGTGGTAATTCGAGCATATGTAGTAAAATAATTTCACCGTCGTTTTGTCTGGCTATCTGAGCAGCTACTTTTAGAGCGTATTCGGCATGATCAGAAAAGTCGGTTGGTATTAAAATTTTTTTCATGATTAGATATAAATTATTGGTTCTATTTAGTTTATTTTTACTTTGATAAAGGTAAGAATTTTTTTTAAGATTAATAAATGATATTTGTCATTAAAAAAAAATTGTATATTTGCGCCGTTATTTAGCATGAAATTTAAATAATGAGGGAAGCAATGCTTCCCTCTTTTCATAAGAATATGGCTTTTAAAGAAAAAGTAATCGAATTGTTGAACGAAGGGTTAAAAGAAAAACCAAGTGTTTTTTTAATCGACCTAACTATTGATAATTCTAATAAAATTATGGTAACTTTGGATGGTGATCAAGGAGTTACACTTCAAGATTGCATCGATATCAGTCGAGCTATTGAACATAATTTAGATCGAGAAGAACAAGATTTTTCGCTTGAAGTGGCCTCGGCCGGAGTGGCTTCGCCCTTAAAAATGGTGCGTCAGTACAAAAAAAATATAGGACGAACACTCAAGGTAAAGACAGCAACAGCAATTATTGAAGCCGAATTGGAAGCAGCAGATGACGAAAAAATTGTACTCACTTGGTCCGCAAGAGAACCCAAAAAAATAGGAAAAGGTAAAGAAACGGTGATTAAAAAAGCTGAAATTCCTTACCCAGAAATAAAAGAAGCAATTGTTACAATAAATTTTAATTAAGAAGAAGAATGGAAAATATTGCATTAATCGAATCATTTTCAGAGTTTAAAGACGATAAACTTA
>CAZAJH010000126.1:0-5624 GCA_964485385.1 uncultured Flavobacterium sp. | reverse complement strand
TGGCTCCAACTCAGAACCATCCCCCGTAGGATCTCTCGAGTCTTCTAGACCTCCATATAAGGGATCCACTAACGTCAACTCATCACCATCCTTCTGAGGGTCTGCCGAGTCTTCTATAGGCCCCGCAGTCTGTTCTACCACATCATTAAAATATCCAGTTAATACTTTTTGACTTTTAAGTCTGCGGTCTTCAACAATTAATTTTTGAACTTCATTGATGTCTACTAACGACGGTGTAAGCCAATTAACTGTCCCACCATTTTCCACATAAAAAGCTGGATGCAATTTTAATTCTTCGGTTGTAAACTGACTGTAAGGTTTTAAAGCTAAGCAACCCTGCCTTCGGAAGGCGGCTCGAATTGGTCAGGTTTTTTCCATTCTAATAAAGTTAGACCATGTAATCTATTACCATTTTTATCTTCTTTTGTAGCCTTAATATATTCAATATTTAATCCAAAATGTACTCTGAAGAGAGTAATAAAGAAAGTCGAGATTTTCTTAGCTGAATAACGACCTGTAGTAGAATTGAACAATTCAGTTATAGAATCATCGCCAGTTGTATTACCATAATTAATGTGTGCTACCTTCGGTTCAACAAAAAATGTTGAACCGAAGGTAGCAGACATTAAGGCTTCCTTAATTTCTTTGTAAGTTATGACACTAGTGCCCTTACTAGGGTTATACCAGAAGTTTTCCATAAAAAAGTCACAGAATGAACTAGGTTTAGAGGCTTCGTTTTCTTGAGCTTTGATGGCTCTCTAACGTAGGGCTCGAATCGAAAACTGGATATTACGCATAGGTGCCAGGGCAGCCCAGTTCATAATTTCGGGAACAAAAACATCTAACTTTGTTTTTAGGCCAGGAATCTGGTATTCCGGTTTAATTGTAGAAGTCTCTTTATATTGTACGGGTATAATTTTTTCCATAAAAGCATCGTCCTCGGCAATAATAGGTATATCCTCAGGGGCTAGGTTAGAGATAAAAACAACCTGACACTTAGGTGTAAAAGTTTTAACGCCATGAACATTTTTGATTTCATATGTTAAGGTATCGCGTCCTAAAAGTCTTTTTAGAATGTCCTTTTGTTGTCTAGTTAAAAACTCTACATCACTAATAATAAGCAACTTAGCCGAAGCCAGTTGATCATTAGTAAACTGGTTTTGTGATCTAGAAAACTCGGTTACTTCATTAGGATTTTGTACAAATTTCTTACACAGCTCAGCCCACGTAGATTTGCTAGTACCCGGCGGACCATAAACCCAAACAGCCGATTGCCAATTATCACCTTCAGAACTAGCTGTTAAGATGTTTCGCAGTAATCCTCTTAAGACATTCTATTTATAGTTATCCTCTTCACAAATAACCTGTAAAAAATTTTTAGTCTCATCGCTTAGCTGTAGTTCGGGACCTAGCATCACGGGTTGCGTGTATACGGCATCAACGGGAGGTCCAGTAAAAATAGCACGATCATATTCTAACATTTTGATATCCGGATCACCAGGCTTAATAGAAGCAAATCCATTCTTGAAACCTAACCCCTCCTTACCATAAACCGCTTTAAAGTTACTGTAGGAAAAGAATCGTTTGACTTTGAGAATATCTAAAACTTTTTTGTAGAAAGCTAGATCACCAATCTTGGCTGGCACCATACCTCCAAATAAGCTCTCAACAGCAGCTTGTACTATTTGAAGGAGTTGAGGACTTGTAACTTCAACCCAGTTAGGTAAATAATTTTCATAGTAAGCATAGGCTTTGTAGTTGTCTAATGACTCACCCACGAAAATAAAATCAGAAGATGATTTTATTCCAGAGTTGATTAACTCAGCTACTAAAATTTCAGGTGCCTTAACAAAATATTTATAATGAGGTAGCCAGTCCCAGCGACCCTTGCTGGTGTAAGCTCCCTCCTGCCATCCTGCCATCCTGCCATCCTGCCTTCGGATGGCAGGATGGCAGGATGGCAGGATGGCAGGATGGCAGGAGCGAAGCAACCCTGTCAGCGAAGCAGCCCCCCCTGTTTGGCTTTGCTTCTTCCTTCGGAGCACTGCTGTGCGAAGCTGCACTTCGTGCAACCCTTGCTGGCAAACCGTAGGTAGCCAGTCCGAAGGTAGCCAACCAGCAAGGGTTGCACGAAGTGCAGAGAAGCCAAGGAGGGCTCCCTCCGAAGGCAGGAGCCAAGCTTACAACAGAGCAGGGGGTTTTTCAATTGAAAATGAGTCTGGTTGTTCAACTACTGAGGCTGGCAAAACAACAGGATCGACCACTGGTGTTGTTATACTTTCTGACCCTGCTGTGGTAGTAGCCGGTAAATCTTGTTTAGAATCTGAAACCTGTGAACTTCTTTCCAACTCCTGAACAGGTAGTCTTGGTCTATAAAGAAGACGAGACGAAAGCGAGTTAATCGTAGTTACGCCGCGAGTATCGTTAAATCCGGAAAAGATTGGATTAAAAATAAAACTTTTAAAACTAGGTACTTCACCTGGTAATTCAAAATAAATAACACTAACCTTTCTACTTTGATGATTTGGAGAAGAACCCATTCTAATATAAACAAAACCTACGTCTAAAACCGGACCTTTTACCGGCAAATTAAAACGTGGTATACCATATTTTTCTGCCAGGTAAGCTAAATAACCTTCACCTTTATTTAAATAAACGAAAATTTGTTGGGCATAATGTGCAAAAGGCCAAGGTAGTGATTCAACTTTATATTTATCTAAGCTTTCTACTTGAAAGCTATCTTGATTTTCACTAAATATACCCAAATCGCGCAGCTCGTCTTGTTCTTAAAAAAAAACCGCTTCCTCTGTATTAGAAGCGCATGCTTTTAAAATGTATTGTAAAAAACCTAACTCTAATACATACAGCTTTCTAAACACTTCAACATGGGTGCTCCCTTCGGAGCGCGAAGCCAGATTCTTTGAACTAGCGTTCACACGATAAGTTACAAATTCTAGATAGAGATCAAAATAAACTGATGCTTTAAAATTGGGATCTGTTGAAGCCATCACTCTATAAGCATAAACCTGGCGGAGTATACCCCATTCATTCATATCTAAAAAATTTGAAGGATTCTCGTAACTATAGTTTCCCATTTAAACCCCCCTACAAACCAAATTTTGTTGTACGTTCTTTACGTAACTCTCTATTAGCTTTTTTCACGTCTTCTTTCTTAGATGGATCAATGTTTTCAAACACGTTTTTAATGCGTTTTTTCGCATTTTCTGAACGCATTTTCGCACTTTCCAATTGACGCGCTAACATCAACGGATACTCGCGCGATAATGCCATCTACCATTTGAATACCGCCAATTTTCTTTCGTACAATATAAGTTGTCGCTGTCTTGTACGTGTAAATCGCTACTTCTTTAGCTACACCCGTTTTAGCACACCACTCATCCAGCGGAATTAACGCCGCCACTGACGCAAAATCCTGCGGGGGTGCTGGAATATCTACCGATTTTGATCTTGCTCTACTTGTTGACATTTTTATACCTCCATTTTATTTTTTATAGTTAATAAGCTTTTGTCATTGCTAAGTCAAACTTACTAACCCCCTTTTGCTTGACGGTTGTAAGCTCCCTTCGGAGCGAAGCAACCCCTCAAAACTCACAATTTTGAGGGGGTTCCTCCTTGCTTCTTCCTTCTTGCTTCGCAGGGCAAGACTTTATTTCTTCCTCCTTGCTTCTTCCTTCTTGCTTCTTCCTTCTTGCTTCGCAGGGATGGGTGCGAAGCCAGTTGTTTGTTTTAATAAAACATCATTTATTAAAATATGCCTATTCAAATACCAAAATTACAAAACAATTATGATTTATCAGATGAAAAATATCCAATTTATTTTCAAGAAATACGCATACAAAATCAAACAGAATTAGATTCTGAATCTGATTCTGAATTAGAATTATCTACAGAATTACCTACAGAATCATCTTTTTTTATGCAAGTTTCTTTAGACAGCGAATATACTCTAGAAAAACCAGTTTCATTACAAGTCAATTTGGAAATTCTAAAAAAGAAAGATTTACAATTACAAACACAATTCATTATTTACAATCAAAAATTTAAACAATATGTACAAAAAACACACAATCAAATAACAACAGTTTATTTTGCAGATTTAGAAGATGAAGAAACAAATCATTTAAATCAATTTATTTTCGAACATTTAGAACAAAACCATTACACATTTTATTTACAACTTCCACAAACAATACAAATTTATTTGTTAATGTATTTTTCGTTAAAAGATTTAACATATGCATTTGGTTTTCAAAATATGATGCCTTATTATTTGTCTGAAAAAGGATATTTTAATCAAAGACGAAACATTAAGGGTAATCTTATTTTTGATGAATTTTATAAAGGAAAATTAGGTTTAGACACTTTGAGACACATTGGACACCTCAGACACATGTTTAAAAGAATTGAAATTTTGAGAATTCTTAAAAGATCTATAAGAAAATTAAGTAACTATATAAAATAAAATGTTACTCAAATGTGTCCAAGGTGTCTCAAGAAAACAAATTTTATAAATGTAACTTGAGACACATCAGGACACATCAAGACACCTTGGACACACTTAAAATTTGCTTGAAAACCTAACAAATTTAGGTACAAAAATGTGTCCAATGTGTCTCAAGTTTTTAGATTCTTCTACTATAAAATTTTTTCTTTTTTATGAAAGTTTGACGTTCGGTGAGTAAATAGTTTTGATTTCAATCGGAACGGGTGTTTGAACTAAATAAGCGGACCAGTCTTGAGAAGAACTAAAAAGTATCTTCTCTAAATCTTCTTTGTCAACAGAACTTATAGATCCGGGGTAAGCTATAATAAGTCCGTCGTGATCTAATGAAACGGGTAAACCTCCTGTTTCAAGAACATTTTTTACAAGAACTGATAAAAGAACTATTTCGAAACCTTGTAGAACACGCGAGATACCTTTATGTGGGGTATCACATGAATAAACATCAGGTCTATCGATTGTATGGGTAAGGAAAGTTGGTCCTTTAGAATCACGTGGACCCTCGTAAACACAACTTTTATTAAATGATTTTAATTCGTTACTTATTTGAAATTCATCAAAAACTAATTTAATTTTGTTTTTAAACAAAACAGTTTCGTTTTACGAAATAAAGGATCCTTAAATACTGAAACACGGTTTTCTTCCAATTTACCTTCAAATTTAAATTGATCCTTAGCGTTTGCTTTTAAAGTTTCAAAAACACGTTCGTCGCTAGATGGGTTGCCGCCGTTTAAGGATGTGTATAAGCAAACTTTAAGCATAGCTCGTAAGCTTTTTGGAGATAGTTCGATGTTTGAAGTTTTAAACTTTTCTAAATTAATAGTTGTTTGTTCGTCCCAGAAATTTTGATTAGGGTCGAATAACTTGTGAAGACTAGAATGAGGGCCTATAAGGGCAGCAGCTACGCGGGCATGGCAAGCAGATAGGTCGGGTTCAACAAATGTCAGATTGTACTTACGTGAAATATCTAATAAGAGCGTTTGTTTTAAATCTTTACGTAGGGCATGTAACGTAGAACCTGCAACGGTTAGCCGGGGTGCTTCTGTATGCTGCGGCCCTGTCTCGAGGAAGCGCTGCGCATGGTGGAGTCGCAGGCGATGGC